>WHSM01000272.1 GCA_009380105.1 Micromonosporaceae bacterium | reverse complement strand
TCGCGCCGTCGCGCGCCTCCGCGCCGCTCGCCTCGCATTTGCGGCCCTTGTTTGTACGAAGTGCGCCTTGCTCTCGGCTCCGTGCTTCTCCTGCATCGGCTTGGCCCCTCGCCTGCCTCTGCTCCCGCCTCGCCCTCCTCCCCGCTTGCCCCAACTGTCCGTCGTCCGTTCCTTCACCGCCCTCCCCGTCGCCACGCGTCGATCGAGATCAACTTTGCTGGCGCCCGCGACGGCTGGCGGCTGCGCCATGGAAGACTCTTTGGGGTGGGACCGGATGCTTTGATCTGCTCGGCCAAAGGGTGCCGTCGCGCCGCTGCGCACGCGCTGCTGTGGCAGAACCCCAAGCTGCACACGGGAGACCGGATGAAGACCTGGCTGGCCTGCGACGAGCACCGGCAGCATTTGTCCGACTTCCTCACGGCGCGGGGATTCCTGAAACAGATCGACCCGCTGCCCGCGGCTGGCTCCGACGGCGACATAGGCTTGCCAGGATGACGAGCGCGGACACCTCGATCGAGCCATGGGGCGCGGACACCGCCTGGCATCCAGTCTCCAGCAAACTCATCCCGGTCCGGCTGATCTCCTTCGGCATCTCACTGCTGCCGATCGCGTTCGGCATCGCGATCGCCTGGCCGTACCTGCCGACCTGGAGTCGGATCGTGGTGATCGCCGGGTTCGTCGTCGGGGTCGCGTTGCGGACGATGATGGTGATCCGCGCCGTTCGCTCGTGGGGCTACGCCGAACGTGACGAGGATCTGATGGTGCGGCACGGCATCATGGTCAGACGCCTGTCGATCGTCCCCTATGGACGGATGCAGTTCGTCGACGTCTCCGCCGGCCCGTTGGAGCGCGCGTTCGGACTCGCCACCGTGGATCTGCACACCGCGGCCGCGGCGAGCGACGCCAGCGTCCCCGGCCTGGAGCCCGGGGCCGCGACCCGGCTGCGCGACCGGCTGGCCGCGCTCGGCCGTACCCACTCCGAGGGGCTATGAGCCTCGACTGGACCGGCGAGCCGCGCCGCCGCCTGCACCCCCTGACACCGCTGTTGAAAGGCGTGAGGGGCTTCGCCGTGGTGGTCGCCGCGATCTCGCTGCAGGGGTTCGCGCAGCTCGGCCTGTCCAGCGGCGCCGTGGTGGTGCTGCTCGCCGTCCTCGGCGCGCTCGCGCTGTCCTGGGTCAGCTGGCTGGTCACCGGCTACCACGTGGTCAACCAGGAACTGCGGGTGTACGAGGGCCTCGTCTGGCGGCGTTCCCGGGCGATCGCGTTGGCTCGCCTGCAGTCGGTGGAGGTGGTCCGGCCGCTGCTGGCCCGCCTCACCGGGCTCGCGGAGCTGCGCCTGGAGGTGGTGGGCGGCGCGAAGACGGAGGCCCCGCTGGCCTTCCTCACCGTCGCCGAGGCCCACATACTGCGAGACCGGCTCCTGGCGATCTCGGAGCAGGCCCACGCCGCCGTGGCGACGCCGGAGACGACCGCTGGCCCGGACGGCGCGGTTCCGCAGGCGGCGCGCCCGGAGCCGCCCGCGCCGGAGCAGCGGTTGCATCAGGTGGCGCCCCGCGACCTGCTGCTGGCGCAGCTGCTCACCCCGCAGGCGCTGCTGACGCCATTCACCCTCACGGCCTCGATGCTCATGTTCGCGCTCAACCCCAACATGAGCCTGATCGGCATCCTCGGCGCGGTGGGCGCGGCCGTCGGCATCGCGCTGCAGCCGATCCGCCGGGTGATCGCCGACTACGGCTTCACGGTCGCCACCGTCCCCAACGGCCTGCGCCTGCGGCACGGCCTGTTGGAAACCCGCAGCCAGACGGTGCCGGCCGGCCGGGTGCAGGCGCTCGCGGTGACCTGGCCGCTGCTGTGGCGCCCCCAGCGCTGGCTGCGCTGCCGGATCGACGTGGCTGGCGCTGCCGGCGGCGGCGACGGCGAGCAGGTGCGCGGCGGCGCACTGCTGCCGGTCGCCGAGCCGGAGACCGCCCGCCAGGTGGTCGCGCGGGTGCTGCCGGGCGTCGACCTGGCTGTCGTGCCGCTGACGCGGGTGCCGCCGCAGGCGCGGTACCGGGCGCCGCTGCGGCGCCGGGTGCTCGCGGCCGGGCTGGGCGAGCATGCCTTCGCGGTGCGCCACGGGCTCATCACCCACCATCTGATCCTGGTGCCGTACGCCAGAATCCAGAGCATCCGGGTGTCACAGGGGCCGTGGCAACGCGCACTCGGCCTCGCCACCGTCTACGCCGACACCGCCGGCACGGGGATCGTCGCCGCCGCCGAGCACCGGGATCTCGCCGAGGCCCGCTGGCTGGCGGCCGAGCTGACCGCCCGCGCCCGCCAGGCCCGGCTCGCCGATCGCTCCCGCTGACCGGCTCGCGGATCTACCCTGTTGCCATGGACCTCTCGCCTGGCCTGTCAGCGCGTGTGGAACTGGTGGTCGGCGACGCCGACACCGCCCAGACCCTGGGTTCCGGAGACGTCGGAGTCCTCGGCACGCCGAGGGTGCTCGCGCTGTGCGAAGCCGCGACAGTGGCGGCCACCGCGCCGCGCCTGCCTGCCGGCGCCACCACCGTCGGCGCGCACGTGGAGCTGAGCCACCGACTCCCGTCCGCGATCGGCGCCGTGGTCGTGGCCAAAGCCCGGCTGGCCAAGCGCGACGGCAAGCGGCTGACGTTCGAGGTGACGGTGACCCAGGGCGAAACGGTGATCGCCGACGGCCGGATCGAACGGGTCGTCGTGTCGCGCCACGACTTCCTGCGGCGGGCCGCCGAAGCGCTATGAGCGGCGTCTGGCGGGAGGTCGCCGACCGGGTGCACGTGCTGCGACACCCGGTGCTGGACGTCAACACCACGCTGGTGATCGGCGACGGCGCGGCGCTCGTGGTCGACACCCTGTCGACGCCGGCCCAGGCGCGCGTGCTGGCCGCGGCGGCCCGGCGCCTCACCGCCGCGCCGTGGGTCCTGGTCAACACACACTGGCACTTCGACCACGCGTACGGCAACGCGGTGCTCGCCGAGGGCCAGCCGACCTGCGACATCTGGGCGCACCCGGAAACCACGGCCGAGCTGGCGGCGCAGACTCCGGCGCGACTGCGGGCGCTGCACGACGAGTGGCTGCCCGCCGAGCCGGAGCTCGCGGCCGGGCTGCTGGAGGTGTCGGTGCTGGCGCCGAACCGCGCCGTCCGGGACTCCGCCGACCTCGACGTCGGCGGCCGGACCGTCGCGCTGCGCCACTTCGGGCGCGGTCACACGGCCGGGGACCTGGTCGTGCACGTGCCAGACGCGGGCGTGGTGATCGCCGGGGACCTGGTCGAGCACGGCGCTCCGCCGAGCTTCTCCGACTCGTACCCGCTGGAATGGCCGCACACGGTCGCCGAGCTGCTGCGCCTCGTCACCGGGCCGGTGGTTCCGGGGCACGGCGCGGTCGTCGACCGGGAGTTCGTGCGGGAACAGCACGACGAGCTGAGCCGGCTCGCGTGGCTGATCCGGGACGGGCACGCCGACGGCGCCGACCCCCGCGACGTGGCGCGGCAGGCGCCGTTCGGCGAGCGGGCCGCGCTGCCGGCGGTCACGCGAGGTTACGCGGAGCTGTCCGGCCGGGCGTGACGCGCGCCGGTCAGGCGACCGGCCTTCGCGCCGACCAGTCCGGCCACAGCCGCCAGCGCGGCCGCCACCGCGAACACTGCCGGGTAGCTCGCCGCTGCCACCGCGCCGGCGGCCAACCCGGCGACTCCGAGCCCGAGGTCCCAGAATGACGTGTACGCCCCGATGGCGGCCCCGCGCTCGTTCTCCGGCGCCGACGCGATCACGATCAGCGCGAGCGCCGGGTACAGCAGCGTGAATCCGGCGCCCATCACGACAGCGCCGATCGCCGCCAGCCACCACGCGTCGGCTATCATGATCAACAGCAGCCCCGCGGCCTCCACCGCGCCGCAGACGACCGCCACACGCCGGGCGCCGAGCCGGTCCGGCAGCCGCCCGGCGACCAGCCGCACCGTCACGTACGCCGCCCCGAACAGGCTCAGCATCGCGCCCCCGCCGGCCACCCCGCGAGCGGACAGGTGCAGCACGACGAACCCGATCAGCGCGGCGTACCCGAACGCCGCCAGCGCCAGCGCCACGCCCGGCAGCAGCGCGGCCCGCGGCACCACGCGGCGCGAGGTGGCCTGGCCGGCAGCCGCGACGGCCGGCAGCCGGGTGACCAGGGCAGCCGCCGCCAACGGCGTCACCGCCGCGAACCACCACACGGCGCTGTGCCCGAACTCGGCAAGCAGGCCGCTGCCGACCAGGGGCCCGACGGTGAACCCGGACCACATCGCCAGTCCGTAGTAGCCCACGAGCTGACCGCGCCGGGACTCCGGCGCCAGCGCCACGGTCCACACCGATCCCGCCGTGAACACCGCCGACTCGGCGACACCGAGCAGCAGCCTGGTCCCGTACAGCCCCGGCAGGCCGAACGGCAGCGCGTAGCCGGCTCCGACGATCGCGGCGAGCAGGCACCCGATCCCCATCACCCGGCGGCTGCCCCAGCGTTGCGCGGCGCGGCCAGCGTACGGGCGGCCGACGATCGCCACGAAACCGGACGCCGCGAACACCGCCCCGACCGCGAGCGGCCCGCCGCCCAGGTCGTCGAGCACCAGCGGCGGCAGCACCGGGATCACCGCGCCGAACGCGGTGAACGTCAGCAGCAGCACCGCGCACAGCCCGACCAGGGTCGCCGCCCAGCGCTGCTCCGCCGGCTGGCCGCCGAGCGCTCGGCCGGAGGCGTCGGCGCGGGTCACCCGGTGCCCCGGGCAGCGCCGCCGTCCACCAGCAGGGACGTCCCGGTGATGAAGCCGGCCCGCTCACTGGCGAGGAACGCCGCGACGGCGCCGAAGTCCTCGGCGCACCCCACCCGCCCGACCGGGATCCCCGCCGCGATCCGCCGCAGCTCGAACTCGGACTGCTCGCCGAACTGGCTGGTCAGCCCGGGGGTGCGGTGATAGCCCGGGGCGAGCACGTTCACCGTCACGCCGCAACCGCCGATGGTGTGCGCGAGGGTGCGGGCGAAGCCGAGCAACGCCGGCCGCACGGTGCTGGACAGGCCGTACCCGACGATCGGCTGCCTGGCCGTCTCGGAGGCGATCATGAGGATGCGTCCCCATCCGGCCGCCCGCAGGTGCGGCAGCGCCGCCAGCGCGAGTCCGATCTGCGGCTGGACGCACGCCTCGTACGCCTGCCGGAACGCCGCCGGAGTCGCGACGTCCACCGGGCCGGGCGCCGGTCCGCCGCTGTTGGCGACCACGATGTGCAGTTCGCCGAACTCGGCGGCGGTGGCGTCCACCCAGGCGGCCACGGCCGCGCTGTCCCGCACGTCCACGGCGCTCGCGGACACCTTGCCACCTCCCAGGGCGGCGATCTGGCCCCGCGCGGCTGCCAGCCTGCGCTGGTCGCGGCCGCAGATCGACACCTGGGCGCCTTCGGCCGCGAGCGCGCGGGCGGCGGCGAACCCGAGGCCGCTGGTGGCGGCGGCGACCAGCGCCACCCTTCCTGAGATTCCGAGATTCATACGCTCTCCTGGAGGTCATCGCCACCGGTACCCGTGGCGACGCAGCGCCGGCAGCGCCAGCAGGGTCGCCGCGGCGGCGTGCGGCCACGGCAGGCCGCCGGGGCGTCCGGGCTCGCCGGGGTCGCGGCGGACCCGGACCGGCCCGGACAGGAGCCGGTCCGGGTTGCCGGTCACGGTGTGGTTGGCGCCGAGCACCGCGTGCCCGTCAGCGTCCACCGGAGGCGGCCCGGGCAGACCGGCCCACCGCATCACCCGGTCCGTCACCTCGCGTGGGCGCGCGGCGAACTCCTCGTACGCCACGCGCAGGTACCGCTCGCCGAACCGCCGGCCGATCCGGTCCGAGGCGAGGTTGAACGCGGTCCAGTACCCGGCGCTGCGCAGCACCCCCATCGCGGGGATGTACGCCTTCGCGCGCCGCCACGACTGCGCCGTGGCGCGCGGATCCCGCACCAGGTGCAGCACCCGGACGTCGACGTCCGCGCGGCCGCAGAGCGCCGCGGCCTCCGCGGGGTACTTGGAGCTGTCCACCACGGTCGCCGCGCCGGTCTGCGCCGTGATCGCCCGGTAGGTCTCCGCCATCCGCCCTACCACCGCGTTCACGCCGCGAGGCACAGCGCGGGCGCCGGAGGACTCGGCGAGCCGGACCCGGGTGTGCCGGGTGCGCAGCCAACGCCGCTGCGCCTCGACCATCTCCTCGGCGAGCCGGCCGAGCCCCGCCATGCCGGACTCTGCCGCACCGG
>WHSM01000517.1 GCA_009380105.1 Micromonosporaceae bacterium | reverse complement strand
GTCGGCAACGTCGTGGCTGCACTCCCTGGCCTCCTACAGACGGCGCAAGCCCTGGAGGATGCTGAGGACGTCTCTCCCGCCGATCGCGAACAAGGCTGGGCGGTATCCGCGCGCACCCATCATCTCGCCTCGACCACGCTCGCCAAGATCGGTGAATCTGACCTGACCTGGCTGGCCGCCGAGCGGGCCATGCATGCAGCGGATGCGTCTGAGAACCCGCTCGTGCTCGCCTCGGCCTCACGTTCCGGCACGCACGCGTTGCTGGCCAACGGCCGTTTCTCCGATGCGCTCGAACTCGCGGACACCACGGCAGCGTGGCTGCAGCCGCGTATCACCGAGCGGGACCCCGCGGCGCTCAGCCTGCTCGGCATGATCTACCTGCGCGCCGCCGTCGCCGCGGCTCGTCACCAGGACCGCTCGACCGCGACTGAGCTGCTCCGCCTCGCGACAGACCTCGGCAACGAACTCGGCGAGGACGCCAACCACTGGAAGACCAGCTTCGGCCCGACCAATGTCGTGCTGCACCGCATCTCAGCTGCCCTTGACCTCGAAGACGTTCCGTACGTCGTGGCCAACGGCAACATCCCGGTTGATCACATGCCCGCCGAGCGCGGCATGACGTACCGCATCGATCTCGCCCGCGGCTACTGCCTCGCCGGCCAGGACGGCGAGGCGTTGTCGACGCTGCAGCTTGCCGAGCGGAAGTCGCCGCAGCTCGTGCGCAACAATCCTCGTGTGCGCGACACGCTGCGAGACATGCTCAAGCGAGCGCCGGTCTCGGGCGGTGCGCGGTCGTCGGAGTTGTTCAAGATGGCGCAACGGTGCAGGGCGGTGCAATGACCTCGGATCGGCGGGTGCTCGGCGTCATCGGCACCGGCGCAGGTGGTGTCGAGAAGCTGCGTACCGGCCTCGTCGAGCCAGCGATTGCCCAAGGCTGGCAGGTGGGCGTGACCTTGACGCCCACAGCCGCCACGTGGCTCGACGACATCGGCGAAGTGGCACTGCTTGAGAAGGTGACCGGCTTGCCGGTTCGCAGCGCACCTCGCCTCCCGCGGGAACAGAGCCCGCACCCGCCACCGAACTGCTACATCGTCGCGCCGGCGAGCGCAAACACAGTTGCGAAACTCGCACTTGGCATCGCGGATAACCAGGCGCTGACTCAGGTCTGCGAGGCAGTCGGCACCCGTAGCCTTCCCGTTGTGGTGTTCCCCCGCGTCAACGCCGCGCATGCCCGACAACCCGCCTGGGAGCAGCACCTCACCGCGCTGCGCGAAGCCGGCGTCTGGCTCGTCGAGGGTCCTGATGTCTGGCCGCTCTACGAGCCGCGTGAAGCGCCGCCGGGTCGCGAGCTCCCGTGGGCGGCAGTCCTGGACGCTGCTGGGAGAGCAGTCTCCGCTAGCGCAACCAGCTAGTTCTACGCACCCGGACAAACTGTCCGGGTCACTCCTGGATCGCCCATACCTTCCTTGTGCGCGCGGATGCGCAGGTACTGACTTTTATCACTTTCGACGGTTTCAGCTGAGAGTGATGCGCTGACCTGGTATTTCGTGCTGTATAGGGCACGGATTGGCGCACTAATTTCGGACCGTTAAGTTGGCCCGGTGGCGTATGCGAACGGTGAAGGCGGTCTCGGGCGCGTGGCGAGTGCAGATCCTGCACTCGTCTCGGCGCGTGTCGTGTGGGACGGCAACGGCCTGGCGACCCCGGCGTTGGTGAACTTCACCCGCCTTCACGGTGACCGGAACCGGTCGTTGAGGCGGGCGGCTAGCCAGGGCCGCCTGCCCCACGCGAGCGTCTTCCCGCTCAGCGCGGGCCACCAGCGGCCGATGCGCCGATAGCTGCTCAGCAGCGCGGTGACCGGGTCGGCGCTGACGTGCACGTCGATTGCAGGCGGCTCGGCGGGGTTGATCGTCAGCCGCCCGTCGGCGAAGGCGTAGACGTATCGGCCCAGGTCACCGCGCAACCGCAGCTGGTACGTTGCGGTGTGCCCGCGCGCATCCGGGCCGACCCAGCCGGGCAGCACCTGGTGCAGGCCGTCGAAGACCAGCGGGACGTGCTCGCGGTCGATCGGCCACGCGGCGCCGGTCTCCCGCGCGATATCGCGGCCGTGTACCACGAGCTCGCCGAGCAGTGTGCCCAGCTGACGGTCGGCGCGTACCCACTGGTCACCGTCGAAGGGCATCAGTGGCTGCTCGTCACCGAAGGCGTCGATGGTCGCCACCAGCTCTTCGGTTCCGGTGCGTAGTCGCGCGGCGAGCTCACCGACGTCGCGGGTGGGCAGCGTGCGGATCTGCTCGGCGTTGAAGGCCGGCAGGTCGGCCACATCCGCGGGCCAGTCGCCGCGGCCGGTGGCCAGCTCGCGGTAACGGTTGACCTCCATCATCACGTGGCCGAAGACGTCGGTGAGCGACCAGCCCGGGGTGGCCGAGATCGGGATTTCCGGGTCGGGTGCGGCCAGCCCGAGGTCGGCGAACCGCTGCGCCATGCCCGCCACTGCGGTCAGCAGTGCGGCACGGCCGCCGTTCACGACGGCCGCCACGGCCGCAGCCGCGGCAACCAGCGGCCGACGCCTTGCCGGTAGGCGGCGTATTCCGGGCCAAAACGGCGGCTGAGCTCCGGCTCCTCGTACAGCACCACGAACGCGGTGACCGACAGCACGACGGCTGCCGCGTACCACAGCAGGTCGAACCGGGCGAGCTGCAGGATCTGGCCGACGATCACCGCG
>WHSM01000014.1 GCA_009380105.1 Micromonosporaceae bacterium | reverse complement strand
GGCTCCGGCAAGCAGAAGGTCGCCACCACGATGGCCTTCGTCAGGCTGATCAAGGACCTGATGAAGGACAAGAGCACCGGCAAGCGCTGGGTCCCGATCGTCCCGGACGAGGCGCGCACCTTCGGGATGGACTCGCTGTTCCCGACGGCGAAGATCTACTCCCCGCACGGCCAGAACTACCTGCCCGTGGACCGGCAGCTGTTCCTGTCGTACAAGGAGGCGAAGAACGGTCAGATCCTGCACGAGGGGATCAACGAGGCCGGCTCCGTCGCCTCGTTCACGGCGGCCGGCAGCAGCTACGCCACCCACGGCGAGCCGATGATCCCGCTGTACATCTTCTACTCGATGTTCGGCTTCCAGCGCACCGGAGACGCGTTCTGGGCGGCGGCCGACCAGATGGCGCGCGGGTTCGTGCTGGGCGCCACCGCGGGGCGCACCACGCTGAACGGAGAAGGGCTGCAGCACCAGGACGGGCACTCGCTGCTGCTCGCCGCCACGAACCCCGCCGTCGTGACGTACGACGCGGCGTGGGCGTACGAGCTGGCGTACCTGGTGCAGGACGGCCTGCGCCGCATGTACGGCGAGAAGCCGGAGGACGTCTACTACTACCTCACGATCTACAACGAGCCGATCGCGCAGCCCGCGGAGCCCGACGACCTCGACGTCGAAGGGCTGCTCAAGGGCATCTACCGGTACCGCAGCGCCGAGCAGCGCTTCGGCGCGCTCGCCGAGAACGTGGTGCGCGCGCAGCTGCTCTCCTCCGGCACCGGGATGCAGTGGGCGCTGAAGGCCCAGGAGCTGCTCGGCGAGGCGTGGGGCATCGCGGCCGACGTGTGGTCGGTGACCTCGTGGAGCGAGCTGCGGCGCGACGCCGTGGTCGCCGAGCAGCACAATCTGCTGCACCCGGAGGCGGATCCGCTGACGCCGTACGTGACCGAGAAGCTGGCCGGCACGCCGGGCCCGGCGATCGCCTCCAGCGACTGGATGCGCGCCGTGCCGGACCTGATCGCCCGCTGGGTGCCCAACGACTACACCTCGCTCGGCACGGACGGGTTCGGGTGCTCGGACACCCGCGGGGCGCTGCGCCGGCACTTCCACGTCGACGGCGAGTCGATCGTCGTGGCGACGCTGCGGGAGCTGGCGCGCCGCGGCGAGGTTCCGCCTGACCTGGCCAGCCAGGCGATCAAGAAGTACTCGCTGGAGGACGTCACGGCCGCGGCTCCCGGCGAGACTGGCGGAGACTCCTGAGCCGGGCGGGCCGGGACGTGTCCGAGCCGCTGGCGGCGACTGTCCGCAACGTGGAGCGCGCCACCGGCGCGATCGCCACGGCGAGCGTGGCGCGGATGGACGAGGCGCTGCCGTGGTTCCGCGAGTTGCCGGCCGACCAGCGCTCCTGGGTGATGCTGGTGGCGCAGGCCGGCGTCCAGTCGTTCGTAGAGTGGCTGCGCACCCACGCCCAGCCCGCCGAGGTCTCCGACGAGGTCTTCGACACGGCGCCGCAGGAGCTGGCGCGCTCCATCAGCCTGCAGCACACCGTGGCGCTGGTGAAGGTGACCATCGACGTGGTCGAGGAGCAGGTGCCGCAGCTGGCGGCGGCGGGCGAGGAGCAGGCGCTGCGGGAGGCGGTGCTGCGGTTCTCGCGGGAGATCGCGTTCGCGGCGGCGCGGGTGTACGCGCGAGCGGCGGAGACGCGCGGCGCGTGGGACGCCCGGCTGCAGGCGCTGTTGGTGGACGCGCTGCTGCGAGGCGACACCGGCGACGTGCTGGCCAGCCGCGCCGCCGCGCTGGGCTGGATCAACGCCACGCCGGTGGCCGTGGCGGTGGGCCGCTCCCCCGGTGGCGAGGTGCGCGCGGTGCTGTACGGACTGCACCGCGCCGCGCGCCGCATCGGCGTGGAGGTGCTCGGCGGCGTGCACGGCGACCGGCTGATCGCGGTGCTGGGCGGCGCGGCGGAGCCGCTCGCCGCGACCGAGAAGCTGCTTCCCGGTTTCGGCGAGGGCCCGGTGGTCGTGGGGCCGGCCGTGAGCTCGTTGGACGAGGCGGCCGAGTCGGCGCGCGCCGCGCTGGCGGGGTATCGCGCGGCGCCCGCGTGGCCCGAGGCCCCCCGGCCGGTGTCGGCCGTGGATCTGCTGCCGGAGCGGGCGCTCGCCGGGGATCCGGAGGCGAGGCGGATTCTGCGGTTCGAGGTGCACGGCGCGCTGGTCCGGGCCGGGGGCGAGTTGCTGGAGACTCTCGACGCTTTCATCCGGGCCGGCGGGGTGTTGGAGAGCACGGCCCGCGCGTTGTTCGTGCATCCGAACACGGTGCGCTACCGGTTGCGGCGCGTTGCGGACGTGACGGGGCTGAGCCCGCTGTCTCCGAGGGACGCGTACGCCCTGAGCATCGGCCTGACGATCGGGCGGCTGGACCAGGCGCCGTCGTCGCCGCCGACCCCCGCTCCGACGCTCGAAGGAGAGAATCCGCCCGTCGATCAGGTCGATCTGCCGCCGCTGTGACACAACTCTCCGCGTCCTCGGTGACTCGGATCGACTCTTTACACGCGTGAGTTGTAGAGACCCTACAAATCTAGTCGTTGGGTTTGGTGCAAGCCAGCCGCGAAGTGACCCGCCGGTATCGGACACAGTTGACGTGTGCTCGCACTCCTCGCTCCCGGACAGGGCTCTCAGAAGCCCGGCTTCCTGACCCCGTGGCTCGACCTCCCCGGCGCCGACGCGCGACTGCGTTGGCAGTCCGCGCTCGCTGGCGTCGATCTGGTTCGCCTCGGCGTTCACGCCGACGCCGACGAGCTCAGAGACACCGCCAAGACCCAGCCGCTGCTGGTCGCCGCGGGCCTGCTCGCCGCCAGCCAGCTGCCGCTGTACGACGTGGCCGTCGTGGCCGGCCACAGCGTCGGCGAACTGACCGCCGCCGCCCTGGCAGGCGCGCTCACCCCTGAGTCGGCGGTGACCCTCGCCGCCGTGCGCGGCCGCGAGATGGCCGCCGCGTGCGCGGTCGAGCCGACCGGCATGAGCGCCGTCCTCGGCGGCGATCCGGACGAGGTGCTCGCCCGGATCGACGCGTGCGGCCTGCACCCGGCCAACCGCAACGGCGCCGGCCAGGTCGTCGCGGCCGGCCCGCTGACCGGCCTGGAGGAGCTCGCGGCCAAGCCACCCGCCAAGGCGCGGGTGATCCCGCTGCAGGTGGCCGGCGCGTTCCACACCCCGCACATGAAGCCGGCCGAGGTCGCCCTGGAGGCGATCGCCGCGGGCATCACGGCATCCGACCCGCAGCGGATCATGCTCTCCAACGCCGACGGCGCCGCCGCTGGCAACGGCGCCGACCTGCTGGTGCGCCTGGTGCGCCAGGTGACCTCGCCGGTGCGCTGGGACCTGTGCATGGCGTCACTGCTCGACCTCGGCGTGACCGCCGTGATCGAGCTGCCGCCGGCCGGCGCCCTCGCGGGGCTCGCCAAGCGGGATCTGAAGGGCGTCGAGATCGTCAAGGTGAACACGCCGGACGACCTGGACGCGGCCCGGGACCTGATCGCCCGGCATGGCGCCCCGGCGCACATCGTTCCGGAACCCACAGTTCATTTCCGAGTGGCAGTCTCACCCACATCGGGCCACTTCCAGCCGGCCGAGCTGGCCGAAGGCGCGACGGTGACCGCCGGGCAGCAGATCGGCCAGGTGGTCACCCGGCGAGGCGCCGAGGAGATCACCGCGACGCACGACGGGGTGCTCGTCGAGTGGCTCGCCGACCCTGAGGACCCCGTGGCCTCCGGCGCGCCGCTGGCCAGGTTCTCGCACCCCGACGCGACAGGAGCCGACGGATGACGGGATCACGGATCGTGGCGTTGGGCCACTACCAGCCTGCCAGGGCCGTCTCCAACGACGAGCTCACCCAGACCCTGGACACCAGCGACGAGTGGATCCAGTCCCGGGTCGGCATTCGCAGCCGCCGGATCGCGGCGGCGGACGAGACCGTGGCGGACATGGCCGCCGCGGCCGCCGAGAAGGCGCTCGCCAACTCCGGCCTGACCGCGAGCGACATCGACCTGGTGACGGTCGCGACGTGCTCGTCGATGGACCGGTGCCCGAACGTGGCGGCGCGGGTCGCCTCCGCCCTCGGCATCCCCGCCCCGGCCGCGTACGACCTGAACACGGCCTGCTCCGGCTTCTCGTACGCCCTCGCCACCGCCGACCACGCGATCCAGGCCGGAGCGGCGCGCAACGCCCTGGTGATCGGCGCGGAAAAGCTCTCCGACATCACCGACTGGACCGACCGCTCCACAGCCGTGATCTTCGCCGACGGCGCCGGCGCCGCGGTGGTGACCCCGTCCGAGGAGCCGGGGATCGGCCCGGTGCTGTGGGGCTCCGACCCGGCCAAGAGCGACGCGGTCGTGATCGAGGGCTGGCAGCCGCATATCGAGCAGGCCGGCCAGACGGTGTTCCGGTGGGCGGCGTTCGCGCTGCCGAAGCTGGCCGTGGAGGCCTGTGAGAAGGCCGGCGTGAAGCCGTCCGAGCTGGCCGCGTTCGTGCCGCACCAGGCGAACCTGCGGATCATCGAGCCGCTCGCCCGCAAACTCGGCTCCCCGGACGCGGTCGTCAGCAAGGACATCGTGGAGTCCGGCAACACCTCCGCCGCCTCCATCCCCCTGGCCCTGTCAAAGCTGGTCGAGCGCCGCGAGATCCCTTCGGGGGCTCCCGTGCTGCTCTTCGGCTTCGGCGGCGGCCTCACCTACGCCGGGCAGGTCGTTTGCTGCCCGTGACAGCTGTACGGCGTCGACGCAGTCGCCGGACAAACCCCACACAGGAAGGAACACACATGACGCGCGACGAGATTCGCGAAGGCCTCGCCGAGATCCTCGACGAGGTGGCCGGCGTCGACACCGCCGACGTCGAAGAGGGCAAGAGCTTCACCGAGGACCTGGACGTCGACTCGCTGTCGATGGTCGAGGTCGTGGTGGCCGCCGAGGAGAAGTTCGGCGTGAAGATCCCCGACGACGAGGTGCAGAACCTCAAGACCGTCGGCGACGCCGTGACCTTCATCGAGAAGCACATCTGAGCTGAGGACATAACAGTGACCAGAACCGACGTCGTGGTGACCGGGCTCGGCGCGACCACTCCCCTCGGCGGGGATGTCGCGTCGACCTGGGACGGGATGCTCGCCGGACGATCGGGCGTCAGCGCGCTCACCCAGGAGTGGGCCGCGTCGCTGCCGGCGCGCATCGCCGGGCAACTCGCCGAAGATCCGATGACCAAGATCGACCGGATCCAGGCCCGCCGGATGGACCGCAGCGAGCAGGTCGCGATCATCGCGGCCCGGGAGGCGTGGGCCGACGCCGGGTTCGGCGACCCCGACGAGTCCGCCGACCGCGACGTCGCCGTCGATCCCGAGCGGCTCGCCGTGGTGGTCGGCAGCGGAATCGGCGGGGCCACCACCCTGCTGGGCCAGGACGACATCCTGGAGGAGAAGGGACCGAGGCGGGTCTCGCCGCACACCATCCCCATGCTGATGCCGAACGGCCCCGCCGCGCACGTCGGCCTGCACCTGAAGGCGCGGGCCGGAGCCCACTGCCCGGCCAGCGCCTGCGCCACCGGCGCCGAGGCGCTGGCGTGGGCGCTCGACCTGATCCGGGCCGGGCGCGCCGACGTGGTGGTCGCCGGCGGAGTCGAGGCCGTGATCCATCCGCTGCCGATGGCCGCCTTCGCGTCGATGCGGGCGATGTCCACCCGCAACGACGAGCCGGAGCGCGCGTCCCGCCCCTGGGACAAGGCGCGCGACGGCTTCGTGCTCAGCGAAGGCGCGGGGATCGTCGTGCTGGAGCGCGCCGACCACGCCGCGGCGCGCGGGGCCCGCGTGTACGCGCGGTTCGCCGGCGCCGGAATGACCTCCGACGGCTACGACATCGTGCAGCCCCACCCCCAGGGCGAGGGCGCGATCCGCGCCATCAAGCGCGCCCTGGCCGACGCCGACGTCGCGGCCAGCGACATCGGGCACGTCAACGCGCACGCCACATCGACGCCCGTCGGCGACCTGGCCGAGGTGGTGGCGTTGCGGGCCTCGATCGGCGACGGGTTCGCGCTCACGTCGACCAAGTCGATGACCGGTCACCTGCTCGGCGCGGCCGGGGCCGTGGAGTCGATCGCTTCGATCCTCGCCGTCTACCACTCGACCGTGCCGCCGACCATCAACCTTGAGGACCCCGACGAGGGCCTGGACCTGGACGTCGTCACGGGCGCCGCGCGCAAGGCCGACCTCACCGCCGCGCTGAACAACTCCTTCGGCTTCGGCGGCCACAACGCAGCGCTCGTCTTCACGCGTGCCTGACACCTCCGGAGGAACTGCCGTGACCGTCACCGAACCAGCGATCCCGGCGCCCGACAGCGCCGTCCCCCCGGCCGCTGCGGCCGCGCCGCCCGCGCTCGCCCAGTCGGACCGGGACCCGGAGAACCGCCTGCGCTCGCTGTTCGACCTGGGCGCCATGCGTCTGCTGGCGCCCCCGGACGACTCCGGCGCGCTCGCGGCCCGCGGCCAGATCGACGGCGCGCCGGCCGTCGCGTTCGCCACGGACGCCACCAGGATGGGCGGCGCCATGGGCGCCGAGGGTTGCCAGCGCATCGTGGACGCCATCGACCTCGCGGTGCGCGAGCGCATCCCCGTCATCGGGCTCTGGCACTCCGGCGGCGCCCGGCTCGCCGAAGGCGTCGTGGCCCTCGACGCGGTCGGCCAGGTGTTCGCGGCCATGGTGCGCGCCTCCGGGCGGGTGCCGCAGCTCTCCGTCGTGCTCGGCCCGGCGGCCGGCGGGGCGGCGTACGGACCGGCCCTGACCGACATCGTCGTGATGAGCAAGGAAGGGCGGATCTTCGTCACCGGTCCCGAGGTGGTGCGCAGCGTCACCGGCGAGCAGGTCGACATGGAGCGCCTCGGCGGCGTCGAGCCGCACGGCCGGCGCAGCGGCGTGGTGCACGTGACCACGTCCACCGACGCGGACGCGATCGCGAAGGCCCGCGCCGTCGCCGCGCTGCTCGGCGACCAGGGGCGCTTCTCCCCCGACGACGTGAGCGTCGAGAGCGAGGAGGAGAACCTCGGCTCGCTGCTGCCGCAGCAGGCCAATCGGGCGTACGACGTGAAGCCCCTGGTCGGCCGGCTGCTGGACCAGGCTGACGGCGAGAACTACGTCGAACTGCACGCCAAGTGGGCGCCGAACATCGTCACCGCGCTGGGGCGCTTCGCCGGCCGCACCGTCGGCGTGATCGCGAACAACCCGCTGCGGCTCGGCGGCTGCCTGGACTCCATCAGCGCCGAGAAGGCCGCGCGCTTCGTGCGGATGTGCGACTCCCTCGGGGTCCCGCTGGTCGTGGTCGTGGACGTGCCCGGCTACCTGCCGGGCGTCGGCCAGGAGTGGGACGGCGTGGTGCGCCGCGGCGCCAAGCTGCTGCACGCGTTCGCCGAGGCCGTCGTGCCGCGGGTGACGCTGGTGACGCGCAAGGTGTACGGCGGCGCGTACATCGCGATGAACAGCCGTTCCCTGGGCGCCACGGCGGTCTTCGCCTGGCCCACCGCGGAGGTGGCGGTGATGGGCGCGGCGGCGGCCGTGAACATCCTGTACCGCAAGCAGCTCGCGGCCCGCCCGGCCGAGGAGCGCGACGCGCTGCGGGCGGAGCTGGTCGCCGAGCACGAGCGGGCCGCGGGCGGTGTGAACCGCGCGCTGGAGATCGGCGTGGTGGACGAGATCATCAAGCCGATGGAAACCCGCCGCCGACTCGCCGAGGCCCTGGCAGCGGCCCCAGCAGCCCGAGGCGCCCACACGAACATCCCGCTGTAGCCCCTCGCGGGCTAGCGGCAGGCGGTGCGGGGCAGTCCCTGGATTGGAACTGGGGACCGCCCCGGCGCCGTTGCTTTGCCCGCCAGCGCTGCCGCTGCCGCTCGCATCGAAAACCGGTTCGCGCCGAACGCGGCCAGGACCGTCGGCGACTTCACGCGCCCCAGCAGGTACGGCGCGTCCATCCCCACCGTGACCGCGGCGTCCCGCGCGAGATCGCCCGGCCCGTCTCCGTACCCGGTGAGGTGGATCCTCGCGCCCCCCGAGCCGACCGTCATGCCGTGGCCCTCGAGCGCGGACGACAGCCAGGCGCGCTGCTGGTCAGCGCCGCCGGTGACCCGCACCGGGCCCGAGACCAGCGCGCCGTCGCACCGCCCCCGCAGCACCGTCACCCCGCCGGCAGCGGCGGCGCCAGCCACCTCGTGGTGCGCCGCGCTGTCCACCGTGGACAGGGCCGGCCGGTCGAAGGCGGCCAGCCGGAGCTTCAGCGTGAGCACCCGGGTCACCGCCTCGACCAGGCGCTCCCGAGACAGCTTGCCCGACGTCAGCGCCGCGAGCAGGCCGCGTTGCGCCGCGCGCACGTCCGGCGGCATCAACAGCAGGTCGTTGCCGGCACGCAGCGCCCGTACCGCCGCCTCTTCCGTCGAGAAGGCACGGGCCGGAGCCATGTTCAGCGCGTCGCTGACCACGACGCCGTCGAATCCGACCTGCCCGCGCAGCAGGTCGACGAGCACCTTGCGCGAGAACGTCGCGGTCACGCCGGGATCGATCGCGCGCACGTCGAGATGGCCGGACATCACCAGCCAGGCCCCTGCCGCCGAACCAGCCTGGAACGGCGGCAGGTCGTCGCGCTTCAGAGCCTTTCGGCCGTACGCCAGCACCGGCAGCGCCTCGTGACTGTCTGTGGTCGTGTGCCCGTGGCCCGGGAAGTGCTTCAGCGTCGCGGCCACCCCGGCGCCCTGCAGACCCCGCACCGCCGCCGAGACCTGCTCGCCCACGGCCTTCGGATCCGACCCGTGCGAGCGGGAGCCGATCACCACGTTGCCGGCCGGCCCGATCACATCGGCGTCCGGGGCGAAGTCGACGTTGACCCCGACGGCGGCGAGTTCGGCGCCGGCGACGCCCCACGCCCGCTCCGTCAGGTCCGGGTCGGCGGCCGCCCCGAATCCCATCGCGGTCGGCAACAGCGTCATGCCGTCCCGGATCCGGGTCACCACGCCGTGCTCCTGGTCGGTCCCGACGAGCAACGGAACCGACTCGCCCGCCTGGTGGGCCGCCGGCAACTCGGCGGCCGCGCGCTGCAACCCCGCGGTCAGCTTGCGCACCTGCGCCGGGGACTCCACGTTGGACGTGGGGTTCGTGGCGTCCGTCGGGTCGGCGGACTGCCGGACCAGGATCATCCCGCCGAGACGATGGCGGCGCACGGCCGCGGCGGGCGTGTCCACGCCGAAGGCCTTGCGGTTCGCCACGGCCGACGCCTTGCTGACCTTGGTCGCGCCGTTGCCGTACGCGAACGGCATCAACACCTGCCCGACCA
The DNA here is from genome assembly GCA_009380105.1 of Micromonosporaceae bacterium. GTDB lineage: Bacteria > Actinomycetota > Actinomycetes > Mycobacteriales > Micromonosporaceae > WHSM01. The sequence continues at coordinate 15,414 of WHSM01000014.1, read as the reverse complement.
GGTCCTTGTCCCCCAGCTTCGCGGCGATGGCGGCGGCGCGCCCCGCGGGATCGCCCGACTGGCTGGGGACCGGCGAGGGCGACTTCTGGGCGGCTGGCCGGCGCTCCTCGCCGGAGCAACCGGCGACGGGCAGCATCACGATCGACAGAGTGAGGCACGCTAGGCGAAAACGCATCAACAAAGGCTAGACCTCGCGCTCAACCTGCCTGTGTCAGCCAGGTGACCGGGGCGCCGTCGCCGGCCTGCCGGTACGGCTCCAGCTCGGCGTCCCAGGCGCTGCCGAGCAGCTTGTCGATGCCGTGCGCCAGCGCCTCGGCGGCGCTGGTCTGACTGAGCAGGGCACGCAGCCGATCCTCAGGCACCAGGATGTCACCGTTGGCGCTCATCGTCGCGCGGAACACGCCGCGTCCGGGGGCGTACATGATCCGCTCGCCGTCCACGCCGGAGCTCGGCTCCTCAGTCACCTCGAACCGGAGCATCGGCCACTGCCGCAGCGCGGCCGCCAACTCCGCGCCAGTGCCGAGGCGGCCGCTCCAGGCGCACTCTGCCCGCTGGGTCGACGCATCCGCTGGCTGGGCGGTCCACTGCAGCCGCACCGGCGTCGACAGCACGCGAGAAACAGCCCACTCGACGTGCGGGCACACGGCGGGCGGGCACGAGTGAACAAATACTACGCCACGCGTCGGCACGGTGACCTCCCGGTTGTTGAGGAACGCCTTCCCCTGCGACCTAAACAACCGTGGGCATCGTGTCGCGCGCGGTGCGACCAACCATGCGTTGACCGGCTCCATGATGACGGGTCGAGAGCCGGTTCCGCCAGCGGCTTGCCGATATTGGTTCCAATATCAACCTCAGATTCGCTCCAATTTCAGTGTCGCGACCCCTCTGCCCACCCGTTCGCGGTGACTACACTGGACTCGGGTACGATCCCACCGGCCGGTGTGTGGCTGATCGACTTGTCGCCGAAGCGCTGCACGCGGCCGTTGTCTGTGCCCACCATCCATGCACAGCCTTCCGCCCACACACCCTGCAAGGAGTACCACGCGTGGCCAGCAACCAGTCCAAGACCGCGCGCGCGTCTGTCCGCGCCGGCGCCGGCTCCGGGAGCGGCGCACTGAGCGTCCTCGGTGAGTTCAAGTACCTGATTCCGCTCAACAGCGGCAAGCACACCTACGTGCGCAACCTCACCAACGGCAAGACCATCCACTGCGCGACCGACTCCGAGGCCTTCGTCGACGAGCTCAAGCAGCTCGCCGAGTCCGGCCACGGCGCCAAGATCCGCAGTGAGCTGGACGCCCTGGCTGAGACACACCCGGACCACGGGTGGGATCTCACCACGAAGCGGCTGGTCGAGGCCGGCGTCTTCGAAAACTGAGTCTCAGCCTCGAAACTCTGTGGGGCGTACAGCCCACTGGGGTTCAAGATCTGATGCCCCCGGCGATTCGCCGGGGGCATCGTCAGGTCACGTGGGCGCTGGGCCGCTGCCGGGGTTGGTCCGCTGGCGGTCCCGGCTCTGGTCAGACTGGCGGCCGCGGCTGCCCGGACTGGGGCTGGTCAGGCTGGCTCGATGAGCAGCTCGGCCCGGCCGTACGTCACCCCGTACCGCACCCCCGCCACGCCGAGCCGGCCGTCGGCGACAGCCTCGGCCACCGTCGGCACGGCCCGCACCCCCGCCACCACCGAAGCGACGTGCCCGCGCACGGCGCCCTCGTACGTCTGGGTGCCTGACAGAGCCTCGTCCATCGGCACGCTCGGAGCGATCTGCCGCACCAGGTAGCCCAGCACCCCGTCGGGGTGCTCGCCCCGGTGCGTGGCGTCCACCGCGTACTCCACCGCCGCGCAGTTCTCGTGGCCCAGCACCACGATCAGCGGCACGCGCATCCGCGACACCGCCAACTCCACCGACGCCAACGCGGCGCGGTCCAGCAGGTGTCCGGCAGTGCGCATGGACAGGATCTCGCCGAACGGCTGGTCGAAGATCGCCTCAGGCGGCACCCGGGAGTCGATGCAGCCGATCATCAGGGTAGACGGCGTGGGCTTCTCGGCTCGCCGCCGCGCGTCGGTGACATCGTGACCGTGGCGGGCGGCGCCGGAGAAGAACCGGCGGTTGCCCTCGAAGAGACGGGCCAGCACCGCTGCCGGCGTGCCGTCGTCAACGGACAACCCTCCGTGCCGGCGCTGCAGTGGAAGCCGGCCAGGATCACGAGCCTCTGCGGATGCCCCATCTGACGCCGCCCGGCTCGAGGAAGCGGCGATGCCAGCGTGCGGAGCCTCGTCGCTCATCACGATCGACGCTACCGCAGGAGCGGCATGGCAGAGGTCTTCACGCCTGCGTGAACTACGCCACGAGCCGGCGCCGTGAGACGGTTGACGTGGCGGAAACCTCCAGCCGTGCTGACCGGACCTGGTCGGGCCGTGTCAGCCAGACCATGTCGGGCCCGTGCCAGCTGGCTCGCGGGCCTCTCGCGAAACCGGCAGCGGCGGCCGGCTCTCCGCGGCCCGCCGGCCCGCTGAGGCGTCCTTGGCGACATCCTCGAACGCGTAGAACGCGCCCTGCAACTCCTGCGCGATCGGCTTGAGCCGCTCAACGGCGGCGGAGATGCGCTGCCGGGCGACCTGCACCTTGTCGCGGTGCTGCTGCCCGTGCTGATCGGCCCAGGAGTCCGCCACCTGGCACACGGCGGCCAACGAGATCCGCAGATGGTCGATAGTCCGGGTCACGTCGTACAGAGCGCCTCGCACTTCCTCGGGTGACATCCCGTCGACGAACAGCTCACGCTCCCACTCGCTCGATGCCCGCCGCACACGGGAAGTCCACACGGTGCTGCGCCCCATCACGTTCCCCCCTACCCTCGCGGCCGCCATAGCGGGCCCCTCAAACTCGTACGCCGTCAAAGCTCTACCGTATTCCGCGCTGCCGGACCAGCCCCTAACCGTGATGACACGCCAAGAAATGAGCCATTGACGCCGAAGATGCGGGCCTTCCCACACAACCCGGACAAGTTTCCCGCCAGGAGAACGGCCCGTCACGGGTCGGGAACCGACCACGCCGGCCGTCACAAACGGGCCGTGCCAGGCGTCCGGCAGCAGCGCCCCAGCGGTAGGCTTGCCGCCGCGGGGCGGTAGCTCAGCCGGTTAGAGCAGTGGACTCATAATCCATCGGTCGCGGGTTCAAGTCCCGCCCGCCCCACCCCATCTACCAGCGGAAACGCGACGGAAGACGACCTTCAAGTGGTGCCGAAGATCGTCTTCCGCTCGTTTTCCGCTTGTGGCCGACGTCACCGCTCCTTGTGGACAACTCGGTGTGTCACTCCTCGGGCCGAACGGACGCTCGGGTCACACTGAGACCCACGGGGGTCCGACTGCTCTGATCAGTAAGGGCCGAGATGGCGCAGACCACGGGCATTTGCCCATGCTGTGAGGTACCCCAGCGACTACGCGTTTGGCAAGGCGACAATGGCGAGGGCACGAGCCTGTGCGATGCCTGCGCCGCACACCGTGGCGCCGATCCGGAGAAGCGGCTACGTCGCGCTGAGGACCATGAAGCTGCCCTCCGTGAACGTTGGGGTGAAGCGCGAGCCGTGGCGACTGATCGCGATGAGCGGATGAAGGCTGCATTCCGCAGCCGAGACATCGCCATCGGATACCTCCGGCAGCTTGAAGAGGTTCATGAGCCGCTCGGGCTACGCGCATGCGGCTGCGGGGCAACCGGGATGTGCCGGACGCGGGAGATCCTTGACCGGCCGTGGGTCAAGGACCGCATCCGAGAACTGGAACGGCGCGAGCACCAGCGTGAGCTGGAAGAGAGATTCTTCCCAGACGTCGCGTAGCACCAGCGGGCCTCCCGGTCCGCCCGCTAACTCACTGGGCCTTCCGCAGGGGCCGGACCTTGCCCGCCTCCTTAGCTGCCTTGTCAGCCGTCGTGGCGTACGCCTGGGCCTTGGCTACCTGGCCCGCCATGTCGTCCTCATAGGTGTGGCCGTAGACGTCCGCGGTGAAGCTCGCGGACGCGTGCCCGAGCCACCGCGACACCACCATCAGCGGAATGCCCGCCGCGAGCCAGAGGCTCCCCGCTGTGTGGCGGAGATCGTGAAAGCGAACCTGTGGCATTCCCAGTGCCCGCGCGGCCGGCTTGTAGACCTTCTTGTAGAACGGCCCCAGATACAGCGGCGTGGATGGGTCGGGCCTCTTGTGGTCGTCTCGCCGGTAGAACACCGGCGCGTCCGGCTCGTCTTTCCTGGGGTGGTCTGCGAGATAGTTGGTGAAGTCCTTGAACGTTTGCGGGTCGGAGTCGAGGGGCACTGTGCGGTCCTTGGACCGCCGGGACTTCGGCGCGCCATACCCGGTCTTGGGGCTCCACTTGAGCCGCACAACCAGCCTGCGGTGCAAAAGATCCACATCCCGAATCCGCAGGCCGGACAGCTCGCTGGCCCGGAGCCCGGTGTACGCCGCGAACCGCACGAGAAGGCTCGCATTCGGATATCCCATTTGGGCGCATTGCGCGGATATTGCTTGGACCTGGGCGCGGGTAAGCGCGGTGGCGGCGAACTCCTCCGCGCCCAGGTCGTCCGCGCTCGGTGGCGAGACTGCGTTAGCTGGAGAGCGCGGAATGTAGCCCTGAGAAGTGGCATAGGCCAAGACCGCGCGGAGCGGATAGCAGATCCGCTTGACTCCCTCCGGCGCTCTTGGGCTACCTGAGCGGCGGGTGCCGAGCGCGGTGACGAACCGCCCCACATCCGTTGGAGTGACTCGGCCGACGCGCTTCCGGCCGAACGCCGGGAGGATGTGCCGGTCAAGGGTGGCGGTAGCCGTCCACGGTCTCCCGGCGTGCCTTCGTGCGGGTCGCCAACCACTCCTCCGCGACGGCCTTGAAGGTCTTGTTCCCGGCTCGCGGGTCGGTCGGCTCGCCCCGGCTGAGCTTGAACTCAACCTCGGCGAGGTGGCGGTCTGCCGCGTCCGCGTCATAGAAGCGCTTGCTTCGCTTCCGGCCGTCCGCGTCCACCCACTCCACATCAATGGGCACCGCGCCACCGTGCTTGCTGGTCGGCTCGCTGTGTCGCTTATGCGCCATGCTGTCTCTCCTGTTAGGACGCTTGCCGTTGGTGGGTGCGGCTGTGGATCCGGCGAACGGTGCTCGCCTGCCAGGTCGGTAGCCCGAGTGGGCTGGGGATGCCGTCCGCGTCGAGAGCGCGGGCGATGGCGCGGAATGGCAGGTGCTGCGCCTCGCGCATGAGGTAGATCCGGTCCACCACCGACTGCGGCACAAGCCGTGGGCGGCCGACCGGCCCCCCGGTCCAGCGGTAGCTCATCAGCCCGCCTGCCCGTTGTCGTCGCAGCCGCGCACGATCAGCGGCTGGACGCGCTGCACCCGAGGCGTCTCCACGCGGTCGCGGGCGCGTTCGGCGTACCCGCTGTGCCACCGCAGGTCTTCACCGGCGACCCACTCCAGGCCCGCCATAAACCGGCGGGTGCACGGACCGCACAGATCCTGGGCGCCAATCCAGCCTTCGGCGAGCGACGCTAGGCAGGACCGGGGTGGGCCGATCAGGTCGGCGTGGCCGAGCTTCACACACGGTCGCGAGGTGTCGTGCGTCGTCATGACTGGCCGCCTTCCTGGTCGGGCCTCGGGCTCGGCTTGCGGGTGGGGAGCTGCAACGCCGCGATCTCCTGCCGGAGCTTCCCGGTCAGCTCGTCAAGCTCGACCAGGACGACGCGGTAGGCGTCAATCTGGCCACGGGCGTAGTCCGCGCTCGGCGGGTCGGTAGGTTGGGGCATGGGTCGCCTCCTGGGGCGATCAAGGAGCCGGCCAGCGCTGCAATCGCTGCGTCCGGCTCCGTCTGCTGTGGGGTCGGAATTTGGCCCCGCAACCGACTGTACGCGACTGTCCACTGTGGACCTCTTCAAGATCAATAACCGCCCAACCTGCGCATCTTCCGCCCGTTTTCCGCTCGCGCCCGAAGCTCGGCCCCGCGCGGCCAAGGTCAGACGCGCTCTCGTGGTGTCTAAGCCGTTGGCCAAGTACGGGGTAGGACTCCCTGCCCTCGGACGTGTTCGGCCGGGAGCGCGCGAATCAGGGCCGAATGTGTCGGCCTCCTGGACCGCGCTTGGCCGATCGGGTGTCGGCGCAGGCCGCGACCGCCGGACTACGAGTCCGTCTATCGCCCGGCGGTCGCCCGCTCACTTTGACCAGTACCGGTCGAGGGAGCCGCGCGGCGCACGCGGCGGCTTCGCGCTGGTGTCCTTGAGCTGCCCGTACTTGGCCCGCGCCAGCTCCCGCGCTCGGCCGGCGAGCCGGCTCGCCCCGCGCTCGGCCCGCTCCTCGAAGCCCGCTGCGGCGGTAGGCCCGTCCGTAGCCCGTGCCAGCCAGTCATCCGGCTCACCGGGCGGCAGCTTGCGGCCGCTGTCCTCATCGACGTACTGCACTGCCGCGCTCGGGTTGTCGTAGTCGTGGCCGTCATCGATGATCTCCGCGTCCACCACGTTGTCGATCTGGTCGGGCGTGCCCGCGCCGCTCGACGCAGTGTCTACTTCGGACTGTGCGCCATGCAGCTTCTGCTCCATGTATTCGCGGAGGAGAGCGTCATACGGTGTGTTGACCCGCGCCGTCAGCTCCACGAGCTGCGCCACGCCCAGGCCCGCGCGGTCCAGGAGATCCCGCGCCGCAGCTAGCGCCACCGACTCGCTCTCGGCCGAGCGCATCAGCTCAATCAGCTTCACCGCCGCTGGCTCTGCCGCCTCCAGGAGCCGGCGCTGCGCCTTCTCGCGCACCTGCTTCGCCTTTCCACCATGCCTAGGGCACACCGTCCCACCCCGAATCGCGGACTGCCGACAGCGCTCACCAGTCTTCTTGTGGGCGATGCACTGCCGCGCGATGGGTTCTGTAGCTGATAGGTCACTCATCGACTCCACCTGTCTCCCGAAACTGCGTAATTGCGCCATAACTCTTAGCTAGACATGCCCGGTCGGTCGGATGCCCGGTCCTTAAGGCTCGACCGAACGACCGGAGGTCTTCGTTCGGCTCGCCTCCCGTTTGCCATGTCCGGTCGATTGCCCGGTCGTAACCGGCCATCTATTTCCGCTGGTCGCGCCCATAATTCACCCCAGATGCCATCCGTCTAACCGGCCATTCGACCGGGCATCATCGGGCTCCCAGACAATGGCCGGTCGGGGCGTTCCGTTCTTATCGGGCTTTTCGCCCTTCTTTCCGCGCAACAAGCCGTCTCGCTCCAGTGCCTCGAAGGCTGGTCGGACACGCTTGTCGCCAACTCGATTCTCCCCAGCAACCGCCGTGCAGACGGACTCCTTTGTCGTGGGCGGATGATCCACAATCCATTGCAGCACCAGCATTTTCAGATCCTCGAAGGCCAGCGACCGGCCGCTCTTTCTCTTGGCCGCCACAAGTGGCTCATTGCAGATCTCCAAGACACAGGACTCACCGACCGGCGCCCGGCGCACCCAGAGCCTCTGGCCACTGGGGCCGTCCTTTACCTTCTTGCGCCACAGGCTGACTGGGGACTCCTCGTCCTCCGGGTCAGCCTTGCTCAGCACAATCACGCCGTCGGGGTTCGCCTCGAATTGCGACCCGCCACGGGCCCGGTCCTGTGGCCCCCACCCAGTGTGGTGGGACAGCACCGTGGTTCCGTCGATCTCCACGGACAGCTCGCTGATGCGTCGAATCACCTGCGCGGCGTCCTTCGTCTCGTCAAGGTTCGGTCCAAGAGAGGACAGCGTGTCGAAAGCCACGAACCGTGCGCCGGTGTCCTTCGCGTAGTCGGTCAGCTCGGTCCAGAATCCCGGATCACTCAGGCTCGCAGGCTGCATCATTGTGACGATCTTGTCGGGTGGGATCTCTACTCCGTGGTGCTCCTGCCACGCCTCTATGCGAGAGAGGAGGCCAAAAGCACCCTCTCCAATTACGAGGATTGCCGCGCTCGGCTCGATGTGGACCTTGTGCCCGAGCCAGGGAACGCCCGTCGCTATTGAGCCTGCCCAGCCCACAATGGTGAACGTCTTGTTTGTTCCCGTCGCGCCCGGCACCACCACAGCGGTGCGCAACTCCAGCCAGCCCTGAATCAAGGGCTCTGGCTTCGGCAGCTCCTTCAAGTCTGTGAGGCTGAGGATACGTCCGAGCTTGCTAGGCTCCTTGGCCTCAGGGTCGCTCCGCACATAGCGCAGCCGATTAGTGCCCTTGGCCGGCTCAGTAGCGCCATCCGCGGAGCGCGGGTTACGATTCTTGGCAGTGGGAGCGCCTCCCCTTTTGGTGGCCCTGCTCTTCGGAGTGGGGCCACTGCCCTTTGCAGTTGTCATGATTCACCGCGCTCCCTTCCGGGCAGCGCGGGAGTCGCTAGCCTCGATACCGGCCATGATCAGCTCGCGCGTCACCTGCGAGTACGACCGACAGGTCCGCTGCGCCTCGGCCTTGATGTATGAGAGCTGCTCCTCAGTCAGCGAAACTGACAGCTCCTCGGCAAACAGCCGAGGCCGGCCGCGCTTTCGCTGCAACAATTTGGACGCCATGCGTCACCCTCCTCTTGCTTGGAACGGGTGACCCAGGCGTCCAACGCGCTCTCTTAGGGGTCGTCCCGATAGTTTACCCCCGATTACACCGGGGATTACTTCTCCGCCATTTCCCGCGACGCGTCGACTCTCGGCCCATGCACAATCGCCGCGTCACTGGCGCCAAGCGTCCGGCAGTGCTCGCCAGGCTGCGCCCCACACTTCGGGCACTCGACTCGATATGCAGCACGCCAGATCCTCTGCTCCCGCATGTAGCCACCTGCGTTCTTCGCGTGCTTTCTGGTCATCGTCTCGCGCTCGCTCTCGCCTCTCGTGCGGCCTCCGCTGTGAATGGCCCGACCTCGCGCAGCTCGTATCCGCTCCGCTTGTATGGGGAGTCGTCCCGCCAGCAGTGCGCGACCCGATGGCCGTCACCCGCGCCGGGCTCCTCCGAGATCCCGCCGTGAATGTGGAACTTCTTGCAGTGCTGGCACCAGATCTTGAGCAGGTGCTCACCCTTGCGGGTCACCGCTCGGTACGCGGGAAGCACAGGCGTCCGGTAGGCATCGAGAACCGTCGTGCGCCTCATTCCGCACCGCCCACATGTCGGCCGCCGCACCAAGGGCAGTAGTAGACGTACGGGCGCACCCCGTTAGCCCGCCGAGCCTGCCCGAGAGCGTGGTTGGCCTCTCGGCGGGTGTCGTACCTTGCCCGGTGCGCGCAAACGGCCGGAGCGAGGCCGAGCGCGGGCACGCGGAGCGTTAGCAGCTTCATGCCGCCACCGCCATTCCGCGCGGCCGACGATGCCCAATGTGCCATGCGCCTGCACAATCAGCGCACCGATACGCGTTCCAGATCGACGCTCGCTCGTGCTGCTTACGCCTCGCCCGGAGCGCGGCCTTCTTGGCAGCCCTGCGAGAGCGCCAGCGGACTTTCCCGCATCCGAGTAGCATCGTAGTCACCTCATCACTTCCTCTTGATGGAGTTAGTCGGGTGGGCGCGCTCGCCTCGGCGCGCCCATCTGCGTTTCTCATGGCGCGAGCGGTCCTTTCCGCGCCGGGACTCGGGAAGCCTCAACCCACGCGTCAAGCGCGCTCCGCTCGAAGAGAGTTGTGCCCGTTTTGCCGGTTAGCTTCACCGTTGGGATTAGCCCACTCACCACAGCGCGGCGTAGGGCTCGCACTGATATTCCCAGATATTCCGCTGCCTCCGCGTAGCCGAGCCTGGCGCGGGAGTCCCGCTCGGCTACCTGGCGAGCAAACTCCTCGCGACTGGCCCTGACCTCTTTCATCTGTGCCCTTTCCTCCCCAGGCACGCAAAAGCCTGGAAGCGCGACACGCGGTGTCGCTTTCCGCCTCCAGGCTCACGGTCGATTCTAGCGGATCAAAAGGGGCCAATTCGGACATGGTCCAGAAAATCTTGGCTCGGCTAGCGAAGCTCCTGCGGAAGGTCGGATGTGACCGTTTCGCCCAGCGCTGCGCCAGAGTGCCAGTCGATGTGCCTTTGGACGTGCGAGCCGGCCACCACCGCGCCACAAGTGCCGCAGATGCGGTCCTGCCCTCCGGACGAGTAGCCGCCAGCTCCGCGCTTGGTCTGCATTCCGATCTTGCCTGACTCGATGGTTGGCATTTGCTCAGACTCCTATCTGGTTGTTGAGGTGTGGGATGTCGAAGTTGGGGAACCCGTTGCGGAATGCGGCCGGGCTGCGGCGCTGCAGGAACTCCTGGTATGCGCCCGGCCCAGCCTCGACCAACGCCCAGGTCTGCTCCTCTTCCCGCGCGAGCTTCGCGAGCTGTTCCCGCGCCCCTTCAAGGTCGCGGCGCGTCTCAAAGACCTGCTTCTTGGCCTCAGCAAAGCTGATCCGGCCTCCTTCGAGGTCGCTCCTGATCTCGGCAGCCCGCTCGCGGAGGAGTGGCAGCACCTCGGACAGCTCGCTCGCATCGCGGGAGTACCGCGCTGAGGCTGCCTCGTAGTTCTTGCGGAGCCGGCCCTTCCAGTCCTCCGCGTATGCGTTGTACTGCTCTTCGAGCCGCTGGACGTACCCAGCGCCCACCGGTGTCTGACGAACGTCGCCCAGCACCTTCTCGAATTCACGCAGGCTGAGTCTGGCCATTAGAGGCTCCTGTTCTTCCGAAGTGCCGAGTACTTCTCGCTCAGGCCTTCGCGCCGATCCGCGCTCATCGCTCGCTCACGCTCCTCGGCCTGGGCGACGAAGTCGAAGGTCTCGCCCATCGCCTTCCAGGCCTCCCCATGAGTCGCGCTCAGCGCGGCGTGGTCGATGTCGGCCCGCGTCACGCCTACCTCCTCGTTGCGCTGTGGCATTTCCCGTCCTCCTTGTCGCGCCCGGTTGTTCTCTACCGCGCGGTTGTAGTCCTCCTGGAGTTGCATGATCTGCGCTCGTTGCTCTTCCCGGTCACTCGGCACAGCTCGGCCTCCCTACGTGCCAGCTCATTTGCAATTGCCATCCGGATGAATTCACGCGTGACCACACCCGCAAATGCAGCCGCATAGGCAGCTTCCTTGTACATGGACTTGGCGAGCTTGAGCTTGATCTCCATGTCAAACTCGCGAGGTCGACCACGCAGGCGATTCATTCGAGACCCCTTCATTTCAGCGCCGATGGCGGGAAACGCACCGAAGACTAGCGGAATTTAGAAGGGTTACGCTATCTTCCGGTCCATCGGCTAGCCGCGCCGGCCGAGTAAGCCCATCGAGTCCGCGACTTAAGGGCAGTGGGTCGAGCCCACGACGTATTGCGAGCCGCGCTCGCCGGAATCAATCCGTTCTCAGCACGCCAGCACGCGTGTCGATGGCGCGTGCGGAAATTGAGAGTCGCGTGGGCCGATGAGCTACAGCCTTGGAGTCGCGCGCGGGATTGTCGAGCTGATCTACAACGGCAAAGGGCAGGAGAAGGCCCAGGCCGATCTCGACAAGACCGCGGCCAAGAGCCAGAAGAGTGGCGCTGCGCTCGCTGGCGCTGGCCGAGTAGCCACCCGAGCCGGGCTGGTGGTCGCGGCTGGCATTGGCGCGATGGTGTACGCGGCTGGCAGCTTCGAGAAGCGGATGAACGCCGTCAAGGCGGTTTCCGGAGCCGGCGCTGGCGAAATGGAGAAGCTGCGAAAGAAGGCGTTGCAGCTCGGGGAAGACACGTCTTTCTCCGCCAACGAGGGGCGCAGGCAATCGAGGAGCTGGTTAAGGCCGGAGTCTCGGTTCCGGACGTGCTGAACGGCGCGGCGGACTCGGTAGTGGCGCTAGCGGCGGCCGGCGAGATCGCCCTTCCGGAGGCAGCGTCTATCGCTAGCGCGGCGATGAACAGTTTCAAGATCTCCGCGCGGGACATGCCGAAGGTAGCCGACGCGATCGCCGGAGCTGCGAACGCCAGCGCCATTGACGTGCATGAGTTTGGCGAGTCGCTGAAGCAGGTCGGCGCGGTCGCCAATCTCGCCGGAGTCTCCTTCAAAGACACAGCGGTCGCGATCGCGCTAATGGGCGCGGCTGGCATTAAGGGGTCGGACGCCGGCACGTCGCTCAAGACGATGTTGCAGAACCTGATCCCGACCACCAACAAGCAGAAGGAGTTGATGAAGGAGCTAGGGCTAGTCACCAAGAAGGGTGGCAACGCTTTCTTCGACGCGAAGGGAAACGTCAAGTCGCTCTCGGAGGTCTCTTCCGTTCTGCAAAACGCCCTGAAAGGAATGACGAAAGAGCAGAAACTAGCGACCCTGGAGACCTTGTTTGGCTCGGACGCGATCCGGGGCGCGGCCGTGCTCGCGGACAACGGCGCCAAGGGTTTTAACAAAATGGGCGAGGCGATGGGCAAGGTCAAGGCCGCCGATGTCGCCAAGACCAAGATGTCGGGCTTGGCCGGCTCGGTCGAGGAGTTCACCGGCTCGGTCGAGACCCTAGCCATTCAGATGGGCACCACTCTCCTCCCCACCCTCACCAGCATTACCAAGTCTCTGACGAGCGCGGTGAACGCCTTCGGTCGTCTATCACCGGGTATGCAAAAGGCTGTCGTCATCGGCGCTGCCGTCGCTGCCGGTTTGCTTCTGATGTTCGGCGCGGCCGTTAAGACCGCTGGCGCATTGACCACCCTCGCCACCGCAATGGGGTTCGCGACTGTGAAGGCGATGCTCCTTGCGGTTGGCGCGAAGATCGCCGCAGTAGCGAAGGGGATCTGGGCCGCAGCTACCTGGGTGTTGAACGCCGCGCTCGCTGTGCTGACCTCGCCAATCACTTTGATCATCGCGGCGATAGCGCTCCTCGTCGCGGGGATCATTCTGCTTTGGAGGAATAACGAGACCTTCCGCAACATCGTGATGGCGGCGTGGAAGGCCGTGCTCTCGGGGGTTAAGGCGGTGGTGAACTTCTTCACCGGCACCGTCTGGCCTGTTCTAAAAGCCATCTTCAACTTCCTCGTGGCGGCGGTCAAGATGTACGTGAAGGCTTATGTGACCGCGTGGAAATTGGTGGTGTCGGCTGTAACGGCGGCCGTGAACTTCGTGGTCGCTGTGGTGACTGCATTTATCAACACCGTGCGCGCGATTTGGAACGCTTTCTGGGGAACCTTCGGCGGCCTTATCAAAGCCGTCTGGGGTCTCGTGATAGCCATCATTCAGCTCGCTATCGCTGTCGTGCAGCACGTGATTCAGACGGCGCTTTACGCCATTCGAGCCATCTGGACGCGGGTCTGGGGATTCGTAAGCTCGTACATCAGCAGCGTGTGGAGCAGCATTCGAAAGGCGATTGCCTCCGCGATCGCGGCGGTAGTGGCCGTCGTCCGCACCAGCATCGCTAAGGTTCGCTCTGTTATCACTTCGGTGTGGAACGCTATCCGCGCTGTTACCGCTACGATCTGGAGCCGGGTGAAGAATGCGGTCTCTGGCCCGGTGCGCGCGCTGATTGGGATTGTGTCCGGTCCGGTTAACCGGATCAGGAGCCTCATCAGCTCGGCCTGGAATTCGGTGAGCAGCGCGACCTCGCGAATCTGGAATGGGCTACGCAGCATTGTCAGCAGCCGCATTAACGCCGTGATGTCGACGGTTCGCACCCTCCGGAGCAAGATCACAGGCTTCTTCTCGGGCGCGGGTCGGTGGCTGTATGACGCCGGCCGGCGCATCATTCAAGGCCTGATCAATGGCATCACCTCGCTAATCAGCAGCGTCACCAAGAAGCTGAACAACCTTACTGCCAAGATCAAGGCCGCGAAGGGACCGCCCGAGAAAGACAAGGTGTTGCTGGTCTCGAATGGTCAGCTGATCATGCAGAGTCTTATCAAAGGCTTGGAGTCCTACTTCCCAAAGGTGGAGTCGGCGCTACGCGGAATGACCGCTGGCATGCCGGGAACTCTCGCCAGCACGATTGTTGCCGCGCCAACCGCGCGAAGGGCGACCGCTCCCGCGCTGACTCCGGTCAACAACACCTTCAACCAGACCTACAACGCAGGGCCGAGCATGAACAAGGAGGAGTTCGCCACCTTCGCAGCGCGGAAGCTCGCCTTCATGGTCGGCACCGGAGCGAAGAGGAGTGGCTGATGCCTGCGACGCCTGACGAGATCGCCCGCAGGCTCCTCGGCGGTGGCAGATACACGATCCGGTTTGCCAATGAGATGGTGCTGCGGGTGACGCTCGGCGCGGTGCTCCTGGAGTTTCCCGGCACCGAGCCCAGCCGAGAGCTGGATGAGCGGCAGGTCAATGAGCTACTGCTGATGTTCCGCTATCCGGCCTGGGAAGAGCTGCCGGAGTCGCTTGGCCCGCGCGCTGGCGTGGATGCCCTGGAGAACTACGCATTCCTGCAGCACTGCGCAGACATCCTCGCCGCGCGGTCTCGGCTGCGCGAGCGCGCGAGCGCTGCGGGTTAGGCCGGCCCGAGCGTGCGCCTCCCGGCGCGGGGCGCGTCGACCCTACCCGCGCACGCCTCGCGCTGGGCCAGCCCGGCTCCGTTTGGCGCTAGGGCCTGACCTCTGTCCTAAGAGGACTGCCGAAGATCGTGTTCCGCTCAGTTTCCGCCCGTTACCGTCTGCCCCGATGTGATCCGGCTTGGCCCGCTACAAACCGGCTTGGCCTGGTGTTTCAGCAGGTCAGAGCCTGTTTACGCGACGTTTCCGCTGGTGCGGAGCGTGACCGACCGAGGGCCTAGAACCGACTCATAATCCATCGGTCGCGGGTTCAAGTCCCGCCCGCCCCACAACGGAATGACGTTCTGACCTGCGGTTCGACGACGCGGAGCATGACATTGACTGCTCCGCTGCTGACGTCGAAGCGTCGTTCGGCGCCTGGCGAGAGGAGAAGTCCAAGACCGATGCAGCCATCTCTCGGCACCCGACCTTAGACGAGTTCGGGAAGGGAACGGGCGCAGCGTCTGATGGAACCTCGCGAAGCTCATTGGCGAGTACGCGCGGCACAACGGCCACGCGGACATCATCCGAGAACGCATCGACGGCCAAACGGGCGAATAGCTGACCAGGCATCAAGCCCCTCAGCGGCAAGTCTGGATTCTGGTCATGGGGCCGGACTGTGGGCCCGACGCGTCTGTGCGGCGGCGGGTGTGTGCGCCCCAAGCGCGTCGGCGGTTGTTAATGTCGACGCCTTGATCGGCGGGAGGGCGGCGGGGCGGGACATGCGGGTGACGATGACGAGCGTTGCGGCACGGGCTGGCCGCGCGAACGAGGATTTCACTGGCGCCGTGCCGACGGCAGCGGTGCTGATCGACGGCGCCGGCATTGCCGGCGCCGAATCGATCTGCCGGCACGGCGTGGCCTGGTACGCCAGCCGCCTGGCAGGCAGCCCTGCTGAGCCTGTTGTCAGCGTGCACCATCGTCTCGGTCAGCGTGTCGAGGACGCGCCGTCGGATGAGAGCGTGTCTCCACCTCAGCCTGTCGGTGGCCCTTGATAGGAAGGCGGAATCACATTCCGTCAG
>WHSM01000522.1 GCA_009380105.1 Micromonosporaceae bacterium | reverse complement strand
CGACAACTGGCCAATGTCGGCTGGTTGACAGTCCACATCGCTGTGTCGAGGTCGGCCATGTCCACCACGGACCCCGTAGTCCGACGTATTGCCGTAGATCGGGCGTCCCTACTCGGGTGAACGGGGGAGTCGGGTGACGCGGCGTGTCGGCCGATCGGGGGACGTGTCGGCCGTCGGCCGGAAATCCTTTTAGCCGCTCGCCCCAGTGTCGGCGCCGAGTGCCAGGGCCAGTGTTCTCCTTGCCGCCCGACGAATCGAAGCCGGGCCCCGTCGTCCGGCCTTCCCGGCTGGTGTCGGTTCGACAGTTCTCACCTGGAGGTAATCCTCATGTTCGGCAAGCTTCGCAGCAAGCTGCAGTCCCTGCGCGCCAACCGCGAGCAGGGCGCCACCGCCGTCGAGTACGGCCTCATGGTCGCGCTCATCGCCGCCGCGATCATCGTGACCGTCACCGCGCTGGGCGGCAGCCTCAACGCCCTGTTCACGGCGGTCACGGCCGCCATCACCGGCGCGACGCCGTAAGACCATCTGGTCATGAGCCGGGTCCCGGTCGGTCCCCCGTCCGACCGGGACCCTTTTCGATTCGAGTCGCCCTTAGGAGGAGCCATGCGGACCCGTCGTCTCGACCAGGGAGCGGTCGCCGTGGAGTACGCGCTCCTCGTCGGCCTGATCGCACTGGCCGTCATCAGCGGCGTCACCGCGCTCGGCTTGGCCGTTATCGACCTCTTCACCAGTGTGGAGTTCCCATGACACTCCGCAACCGCTCCTCACGCCGCTTGTCCCGTGACCGGGGCGCGGCGGCCGTCGAGTTGGCGTTGCTGCTGCCGATCCTGTTGATCATCGTCTTCGGGATCATCGACTTCGGGCGGATGTTCCACGCCCAGCTCACGCTGACCGAGGCCGCCCGCGAAGGCGCGCGCGCCGAGTCGCTCGGCTCCGACCCGGACGCCCGGGTGCAGGAGGCCGCCGGCCGCCTGGGCGCGGTCGGCACAGAAGTGGCGGGCGCGTGTCCCGACAGCGAGGACGCCATCGTCTACGCCCACCACGACTTCACCTTCGTCACGCCGCTCTCGCCGATCCTCGAGTTGTACGGCAGCGGCGTCGACGGTTCGTACTCCCTGTCTGGCAAAGGGGTCATGCCGTGCTTCGACTGAACCGACCGACCGCGACTGCGGCCCCGGGCCGACCGAGCACGACGCGACGCGGCATCCTGCACAGCGTGCGCGGTGACGACCGTGGCGCAGTCGCCACCATCGTCGCGATCCTGCTCGCCGGCGGAGTGCTGCTCGGCATGGGAGCGCTCGTCCTCGACGTCGGCAAGTTGTACGTCGAGCGTGAGGAACTCCAGAGCGGCGCCGACGCCGCCGTGATGGCGGTCGCGAAGGAGTGCGCCCAGTCCACGGTCGGCTGCGTGGTGTCCCTGCTCGACGGCACCGCGCAGTACTACGCCAACGAAAATGCCAAGGACGGCGCCTCCCGGGTGTCGGTCATCTGCGGACGCCTGGCCGACAGTGGACTGCCGGCCTGCCCGGACCAGCCCGACAACCTCACCCGCTGTGTCAACGACCCGCCGGACGGCGAGTACATCGAGGTGCGCACCACCACCGAGCTGTCCGACGGCTCCACGCTGCTGCCGCCGATTCTGGCCCAGACGTTGCTCGGCAACGAAGGGTACGAAGGCAGCACCGTCGGCGCCTGTGCCCGCGCCGCCTTCGGCCCGCCAGAGCCGGCCCGAGGGCTCGCCGTGACCCTGTCGATGTGCGAGTGGGAGAAGCTCACGGGCGTCGGCACGGTCTACCCGGACTCGCCGCCGTCGTACCCGCCGGCCGGCACGGACAAGCCGATCTACCTGCACGCCACCGACGGCGCCGAGGGCTGCCCGGCCGGCCCGTCCGGTTGGGACGAGCCCGGTGGCTTCGGCTGGCTGGACGAGAGTGGCCCGTGCGAGGCCACCATCAACGAGGACGGCACCGTCGGCGGCAACACCGGCGTCTCGTCCACGGACACGTGCCAGACCGCGCTGAAGAGCTACTACGACAGCCGCGAGGTGCTGTTCATCCCAGTGTTCGACGGGGTGCAGGGCAGCGGCGCCAGCACCACGTACCACATCGCGGGCATGGCCGCGTTCGTGCTCACCGGCTACAGGTTGCCTGCGTTCGGTGAGAAGTCCTGGCTGTCCGGCACGCACCTGTGCAAGAGCGCCAGCGAGAAGTGCCTGTACGGCTACTTCACCCAAGCCCTGATGCCCGTCACCGGACCGATCGGCGGCCCCGAGCTCGGAGCCACTGTCGTCACCCTCGTCGGCTGAACCCTCGTACCCAAGGAATGTGTCATGACTCGTCGAATTCTCGCCGTCCTCCTCGCAGTGGTGCTCGCCGTGATCGGCGCGGTGTCTGTCCTACTCTACGTCAACACGGCCGACAGCCGCGCGCTCGCCGGTAAGAAGGCCGTCACTGTGCTGGTGGCCAAGGAGCGGATCCCCGCCGGCACGAGCGGCGAGGCGATCCGCGACAGCGGGCTGGTCGAGAAGGTGCAGATGCCCGCCGAGACCGTGCCGGTCGGGGTGATGGGCGCCGTCGGTCAGGAGCTCGACGAGCTGGTGGTCACCTCGGACCTGCAGACCAGCCAGCTTCTGCTGCGCGGCATGTTCGGTGAGCGCGTGAAGTCCACCGGCGG
>WHSM01000417.1 GCA_009380105.1 Micromonosporaceae bacterium | reverse complement strand
TCCTGACCGGCCCGGAGGCCGAGATGCGGCAGGTCCTCACCCGGCTCGACCGGGCGGGCGGGTCGTGGCGCCGGCTGCCGGTGGACCGGGCGTTCCACAGCGCGCTGCTCGATCCGGTGCTGGACGAGTTCGCACGGCGCGCCGGCACGGCGCCGTTCGCCCCGCTGCGTACCCCCGTGGTCAGCACGGTGACCGGCGGGGTGCTCGAACCGGGCACGGTGATCGACACCGGCTACCTGCGGCGGCAGCTGCGCGAGCCGGTCCGGTTCGCCGAGGCGGCCGGCGCGCTCTCGGAGCAGGGCTGCCGCCGGGTGCTGGAGATCGGGCCGGACTCCGTCCTGGCCGCCATCGGGCGTCGGGCCGTACCCGACACCACCTGGACCCCGTCGCAGCGGCGCGACGCCGACCCGGTACGCGCGACCGGGCTTGCCCTCGCCGCGCTCTACCGGCAGGGGCAACCGATCGATTGGAGCGTCATGGCGCAGGACGGACGGCGGATCCCACTCCCCGGCTACCCGTTCCAGCGACAGCGGCACTGGGTGCCGGCCAAGTCGGCCGGCGGCACGGAAGCGCCGGCCGGGTCGGGTGGCCGGGCGGAGGCGGCGGCTCCGGCCGAGGTCGGCCAGATCCTCGCCACGGTACGAGAACTCACCGCCGCGCAACTCGGTGCGACTGTGGCAGAGGTGCGCCCCGACCGTACGTTCATCGAGCTCGGCAGTGACTCGCTGTCGATGCTGCGGGTGGTGCAGGACATCCGCGCGAAATTCGGGGTACGGCTGGGCGTCCGGGAGCTCTTCGCCGAGGCGGACACCCCGCAGCGGCTGGCCGGTCTCATCGCGGAGCGGCGCCCCGGAGCCGTGCCCGGCGGCGCCGCCGAGACCGCCGGGCAGGACTGCTCGGTCACGCCGGATGTGGCGCCCGCCCCAGGCCCGGAATCCGGCGCGGCTGAGCTGGTGTCGCGGCAGCTCGAAGTCGCGGACCGGATGGTCGAACGGGTGACCGCCCTGATGCGGGACCAGCTCACGGCACTCGGAAGCCAGACGCCGGTCCCGCCCGCCGCTGCTCCCGCCCCGGAGCCGAGCCCCGCGCCGATCGTCTCGGCGGCGCCGGCGCCAGCACCGGTGGGTCGTGCCGGCGGCTGCGACTTCAGCTTGTACTTCTTCGGCGACTACCCGGAGTCCGACCATCGGGACAAGTACCAGCTGATCGTGGCGGCGGCGCGCTTCGCCGACCAGCACGACTTCCACGCCGTCTGGTTGCCGGAGCGGCACTTCCATTCCTTCGGCGGACTGTTCCCCAACCCCGCGGTGCTCGCCGCCGCGCTCGCCCGGGAGACCGACCGGATCAGGTTGCACGCCGGCTCGGTGGTGCTGCCGCTGCACCATCCGGCCCGGGTGGCCGAGGAGTGGGCGGTGGTGGACAACCTCTCCGACGGCCGGGTCGGGTTGTGCGTGGCGAGCGGCTGGCACGCCAACGACTTCGCGCTCAACCCCGACGCGTACGGACGGCACCGGGATCTGATGTACGAGCACCTCCAGACGGTCAAGGCGCTGTGGTCGGGCGGGCGGGTGCCGATGCGCGGCGGCGGCGGGGACACCGTCGAGCTGGCCGTCTACCCGCGACCGGTGCAGCAGATGCCGCCGCTGTACGTCGCGGTGGTGTCCAACCCCGACTCGTACCGCGCCGCGGCGGCGGCCGACCTGGGCGTGGTGACCAATCTGATGTCCCAGTCGCCGGGGCAGTTGGCGGAGAACATCGCGCTGTACCGCCGTACCCGGGCCGAGCATGGGCTCGATCCGGAGGCCGGACGGGTGGTGGTGCTGCTGCACACGTACCTCGGCGAAGACGTGGCGACGACCCGGGCGGCGGCGTTCGGTCCGTTCTGCGACTACCTCCGCTCGTCGCTGTCGCTGTTCGGGCAGGTCACCAACAGCCTCGGACTGCGGATCGACGAGGACACCCCGGAGGAGGACGTCGAGTTCCTGCTGGGGCAGGCGTACCAGCGCTACTGCGAAGAACGCGCCCTGATCGGCACGGCCGACAGCACGGCGCCGATTGTCGACCGGCTGCTCGACGCCGGCGCGAACGAGATCGCATGCTTCGTGGACTTCGGCGTGCCGGCAGAAGCCGTCGAGGACAGCCTGCCGCACGTCGACACGCTCCGCCGCCGCTACCTCACGCGGGCCGTGGACACCGCTGTGCCGCTCTCGGCGGCGCAGCGTGGGATCTGGTTCCTGGAGGGGCTCTACCCGGGCCGTACCAGCTACCACGAGCCGAAAGCGATCCGGTTGGACGGGCCGTTGGACGTGGCCACGCTGCGAGCGGCACTGGCCGGCGTGGTGCGACGGCACGCCACACTCCGTACGGTCTTCCCTGACGTCGAGGGCAGGCCACAGCAGGTGGTGCTGCCGACTGTCGACCTCGAATGTCCGTTGGTCGAGTGGCCGGACCTCGCCGAGCGGGAGGCGATCCGGGCGACCCTGGATGAGTTCAGCCGGGACCTGTTCGACCTGGCCACCGGCCCGCTGCTGCGGGTACGGCTGATCCGGTTGGCCACGGACCGGCACCTGCTGTTCCTGTTCGCGCACCACATCGTGTTCGACTCGCTGTCCACGGCGGTCTTCGTGCGCGACCTCGCCGCATACTACCGGGCCTGGCCGAACCGCCCGGACGACCTGCCAACGCTG
Source organism: Micromonosporaceae bacterium (assembly GCA_009380105.1). Lineage (GTDB taxonomy): Bacteria > Actinomycetota > Actinomycetes > Mycobacteriales > Micromonosporaceae > WHSM01. Next base: position 1,126 of record WHSM01000417.1, on the reverse strand, counting down.
ACCACCAGCTACCCGGAGTACGTACGGCGCCGGCAGGCCGACGCCGAGGCCCGAGCGCGTGACCTGGAGTACTGGCGCACCACGCTCGGCGAGGCGGCGCCGCTGCGGCTGCCCACCGACCGGCCCCGCCGGGCGCTGATGACCGACCGGGGTGCGGCGTACGTGCACCACCTCGACGCCGAGCTGACCGCGGGTGTACGCCGGTTCAGCCAGCGGCGCCAGGCCACCCCGTTCATGACGTTGCTCGCCGCGGTGGCCGCCGTGTTGGGTCGGTTCAGCGGGCAGTCGGACCTGGTGGTGGGCACCGCACTGGCCAACCGCCCGGCTGGCACTGAGGACCTGGTCGGGCTGTTCATCGACTCCGTGCCGCTGCGGATAGATCTGTCGGGTGAGCCCCGGCTCGGCGAACTGGTGGGGCGGATCCGCACGACCAGCTCTGAGGCGTTCGACCACGCGGGCATCGGCTTCGACGAGTTGGTCGGCGCGGTCAACCCGACCCGTGACCTGAGCCGCAACCCGGTCTTCGACGTGCTCGTCGAGTACGAACGTGCGGTCGACGTGGCCTTTGACCCGCCACGGCTGCGGGCGACGATGCTCGACGTGCCGAGCGACCGGGCGACCCTGGATCTGACGCTCTACCTGACCCACCACAGTGACGGGGTGACCTGCACCGCCGAGTACAACACCGACCTGTTCGACGAGGTCACGGTGCGGCGGCTGCTGGAGTACCTGGAAGCGGCGCTTCGGCGTGCCGTGGCCGCCCCGGAGCGACGGCTGCCCGAGCTGACCGCGCCCACCGACACCGACCGCGCCGCGATCACCCGGTGGGTGGGCGCCTGTGACGGCGAGCCGCCGGGGTGCCTGCACGAGCTGTTCGAAAGGCAGGCGGCCGATTCGCCGGACGCGGTCGCGTTGATCGACGGGGACCGGCAGGTCACGTACCGCGAGCTCGACGTACGGGCCAACCAGGTCGCCTGGCGGCTGCACGACCGTGGAGTCCGCTCCGATGACATCGCGGCCGTGTGCCTGCCGAGGGGCATCGACCTGATCGTCGCCGTGCTGGGAGTGCTCAAGGCGGGTGCGGCGTACCTGCCGTTGGATCCGGATCTCCCGGAGCCGCGGCTGC
>WHSM01000579.1 GCA_009380105.1 Micromonosporaceae bacterium | reverse complement strand
TCTTCGAGGAGGCGCTTCAGCGGGTGCGTTTGGACCCCGGCGCCCGTGAGCTGTTCGAGGTCGCGCTCGACACACTCGTGGAGCACACCGATCACGAGGAGTTTGTTGCCCGCCCCTCTCTGCCAACGTTACGTGAGACGCTCATGATCAAGGAACTACTGAGCCTTGCGGGCGAGAACGGAGCATGTGACGGTGTTGGAGATCAACGGAGATGCCGGCGATCCGGGAATTCCGGGAGCCGAAGGCGAGCGGGATTCCCGGATCGCCGCGCGCGGCTTGGCGGGGGCGCCTGATCCCGAGCTGGTCGAGAAGGCCAGGCGCCGGCGGTTCACGGCGGCATACAAGCTGAAGATCGTGCGTGAGGCCGAGGCGTGCACCCAGCCGGGCGAGATCGGCGCGTTGTTGCGTCGCGAGGGGTTGTACTCGTCGCTGCTGACGCAGTGGCGCCGCGCCCGCGACACGGGCGCGCTGGAGGCGCTGGAGCGCCCGCGCGGACGGCCCAAGGCCGACCGGCGCGACGCGCGGATCGCTGCGCTTGAGCGGCGCGCGGAGCGCGCGGAGGCCGAGCTTGTGAAGGCACGCAAGGTGATCGAGGTGCAGGGAAACGTCTCGGCGCTGCTGGGCGAGCTGCTCGAGCCCAGGGGCGCGCAGGAGACCACCGAGCGATGATCCAGTCCACCGTCGACGAGCTCACCGCGGTGATCGGCACCAGGCCGGCGTGCCGCGCGCTGGGCGCAGCGCCGGCCACGATCTACCGTGCCCGCAACCCGCCGCCACCACGGCCGCCCATGCCGCGCCAGCCGCCGCCGCGGGCGCTGTCGCAGGCCGAGCGCGAGGCGGTGCTCGCTGAGCTGCACAGCGAGCGGTTCGTGGACTGCTCGCCGGCGGCGGTGTGGGCGACGCTGCTTGACGAGGGCCGTTATCTGGCGTCTGAGCGCACGATGTACCGGCTGCTGGCCGCCGCGCACGGCGGGGTGCGCGAGCGTCGCGCCCAGCTTGAGCACCCGGCCTACGCGGCGCCGGAGCTCCTGGCCGCCAGGCCCAACGAAATGTACTCGTGGGATATCACGAAGCTCAAAGGCCCGGCGAAGTGGACCTACTACTACCTCTACGTGATCCTCGACGTCTTCAGCCGCTACGCGGTCGGCTGGACCGTCCAGCACCGCGAGAGCGCCCAAGTCGCCAAGGATCTGATCGCCCAGGTCTGCGAGCAGCAGAACATCGCCCGCGACCAGCTGACCGTGCATGCCGATCGCGGCAGCTCCATGACGTCCAAGCCGGTCGCGTTCCTGCTGGCCGACCTCGGCGTCCTGAAGTCGCACAGCCGGCCCTACACCTCGACCGACAACCCCTACTCCGAGGCGCAGTTCAAGACGCTCAAGTACCGGCCCGACTTCCCCGCACGCTTCGACTCGATACAGCACGCCCGCGCGCACTGCCGGACCTTCTTCGACTTCTACAACAACGCGCATCGCCACTGCGGGATCGGGCTGATGACCCCCGCGACCGTCCACTACGGCCGCGCCGAAGCAGTCCACGCCGAGCGCGCGCAGGTCCTCGACGCCGCCTACCAGGCCAACCCCGAACGCTTCGTCCAGCGCGCGCCGACACCACCACCCCTGCCGACAGCCGCCTGGATCAACAAGCCCAACAGCGAGGAGGCTGCTGCTCACTAAACTCGACGCGCGAGTGTCTCATCCGACTTGACAGGCTCCGCAGGCGCGACCAACCTCGAAACCTGACCGGCGCGGCATCCGATCCACATGCGGCGCATGGCATCGTTCCCGCCGGGAATGCGCTGATGTACCCGTAGACCACCCAGATCGGCGCCGCGGCGCCGCACGCGCCGCACGCCGACCCCTCGCTGTACCGAGAACCACAACGGGCGCACAACACGGCGGAGACACCGTCGGCCATCGCCCCACTCACTCCCCCACGCCCACAGGCTCACACCCCGCTGGGGTCCAGAGCCCACACTGGCCCTCTGAAAGGACCCGAATTGCGACCACCCGAATCACAGTCCTACACGCAGCAAGCTGTCCTCAGCTCCCTAGACAG
>WHSM01000291.1 GCA_009380105.1 Micromonosporaceae bacterium | reverse complement strand
GCTACTCGCGTGACACCGTGAGACGCGACCGGATGAACAGCAACAACAGATGCGTCATCGGTCCGGCGCAACAAAGGGCCAGCCGCCGTTAATGGCGGGGTGGCGTGATAGGTCTGTGCCCGGGGCGAACTCAAGGTGGCCAGACCGCCTCGCGCGTGGGGTTCCTCTGCGAGATCCCGGACCGGGTCCCAGCCGCCGCCTAGGCCGGGCCTCACCGGAGAGTCAATTGCGCTAGCTGTGCTCGCTCATGACGTTGGCGACAGTCGGCTGATCGGATGCTCCGCCCCGACGACAGCCGCATAAGGATCGTCGCCAGGGGCATCATGGACTCCAGACGCTGCCTCGCCGATAGGAGGTGCCGGATGTCAACCGTCACGTTCCGTGGCGATCCCGGGTTCACGTACGGGGTGGTCGGGTTCCTGCCGCCACGCCGCCCGTGGCCCCGTTCCTCCGGGCGGCCGCCCCGGTTCCCGGGCGGCGGCGACGGGCCGCCCGGCGATGACGGGCACGGCCGCAAGAGATCCGGGGGATGGCCGCTGTGGCCGGCGATCGCCCTGATCACCGCGGTCGCCGTGGTGCTGACCGCGGTGAGCATGGTGCTCACCATCGCGGCCGGCGACGCGGGTCCGCCGTACCCTCCCGGCCCCTAGCCTTTTCGCCACACTTTCCACGATCCCGGGTAAAGCACCTGCCAGCGCGCCCTTTCCGAGCCGTACGGCCCGTAGCCACAGGCTGTCACTACGGCTACCTTCGACTGCGTACTCGGCAGGGGGAGGAGCATTGGCGCATCGAGCGGGACAGCGAGTACGGGGGACCGGTGTGGCGGCAGGTGTGGGATTGGCAGTGGTGCTGGGTCTTGCCGGCTGCGGCACGGCTGCTGGGGACCGGAACGACCAGTGGGAGCCGAACGCGACCGCGTCGGCCAGCCGCAACGACGCGGTGGCTGAGCTGGTCGGCCGGTGGAACTACCTCGCCGACTTCCAGGTCGACGCGGCCACCCTGGTTGTGAACGCCGACGGCTCGGCGACGTATGTCGCCGGCGACGATCCGACCGACTACGTGGGCAAGGTCAAGCCGTTGAAGCAGCAGTCGGGGCAGAAGGAGCCGCGGTACGAGGCAGAGCTGACTGGCCGTGGGAAGACCGTCACACTGACGCTGCGCGCCGACCCGGACGGCCGGGCGCTGCACGTCACCGACGAGTCCGGCGACACCCGGGTCTTCGCTCGGGGGGTGTGAGCACCGAGCGCGTCAGACCCGTACGCCGGGGCGGTACTTCGGCACCCGCATGCTGACCTTCGTGCCCGCCCCCGGGGCGGTCTCGACCACCAGGCCGTAGTCGTCGCCGAACACGGTCCGCAGCCGCTCGTCGACGTTTCCGAGGCCGATCGAGTCCGAGGTGTCGTCACCGGCGAGCATCCGGCGGATCTTCTCCGGATCCTCGCCGACCCCGTCGTCCTCCACCGAGATCAGGCACTCGTTGCCGAGGTCCTCGGCGAGGATGGTGACGTGGCCGACGCCGGGCTTGTTTCCGAGGCCGTGGCGCACGGCGTTCTCCACCAGCGGCTGCAGGCACAGGAACGGCACCACCGCCGGCAGCACCTCCGGGGCGACCCGCAGCGTGATCTGCAGCCGCTCGTCGAAGCGGGCTTTCTCCAGCAGCAGGTAGCGGTTGATGGAGCGCAGCTCCTCGGCGAGGGTGGTGAAGTCGCCGTGCCGGCGGAACGAGTACCGCGTGAAGTCGGCGAACTCCAGCAGCAGCTCGCGCGCCCGCTCCGGGTCGGTGCGGACGAACGACGCGATCGCGGTGAGCGAGTTGTAGATGAAGTGCGGTGAGATCTGGGCCCGCAGCGCCCGCACCTCGGCCTCGATCAGGCGGGTCCGGGAGCGGTCCAGCTCCGCCAGCTCCAGCTGTCCGGACACCCACCGGGCCACCTCGGCCGTGGCGCGCACCAGACCGGCGTGGGTGGAGGGGGTGTACACCTGCAACGTGCCGACCAGCCGGTCTTCCACGGTCAGCGGCGCCACGATCGCGTGCTTCAGCGGGCAGTCAGAGTCCTCGCACGCGACCACGGCCGTGCCGTGCACCTGGATGCTGCCGTCGGCCAGCACCGGCTCGGCCAGCGCCAGCGCGCGTGCCGCGTGCTGGTCGGACCGGCCGTCCCAGGCGAGCAGGCGGTCGGCGCCGGTCAGGGCGGTGGCGGGCGCCGCGAGCAGGGCCCGCAGGTGGCGGATCGCCTTCTGGGCGCTGGCCTCCGTGAGCCCGCCCCGCAGCGGCGGCGTGGCCAGCGAGGCGGTGTGCAGGGTGGCGAAGGTGGCGCGCTCGGCCGGGGAACCGAGGTCGCGCCGGTGCCGGGCCAGCCAGAACAGCAGCACCGCCGCTGCGAGCACCACCAGCGCGGACCAGAGCAGTGTCGGCAACAGCTGTCCCACGCCCAGAACGGTAGTCCCTGGCGGGCGCCCCTAGGATCAGGTGCGCCTGATTCGAAGACCGGTACGGTCTGGACAACGCGGCGGATCGGGCCGAGGATCGCAGCTGGCGATCGGGGAGGAGGCAGGCGGTGGCGCAGGCGTTGTCAGATGTCGGAGCCTGGAGTGTGGGAGAGCCTGACGACACGCGCTCATCGGTGTACGACCGCGGTGACGCGATCTGCGTGATCGGGGCCGGGTCGAGCGGCCTGGCCGCGATCAAGAACCTTCGGGAACGCGGGTTCAAGGTCGACTGCTACGAGCGGGAGACCGACATCGGCGGCGCGTGGAACTGGCGCCACGACCGCAGCCCGGTCTACGCCAGCACGCACCTGGTCTCGTCCAAGCCGCTCACCCAGTTCCCGGACTTCCCGATGCCGGACGACTGGCCCGACTACGTCGGCCATCGGCGGCTGCTGGAGTACTTCGGCCGGTACGCCGACCACTTCGGACTCCGCGAGCACATCTGGTTCGGCACCGGGGTGCACCGGCTGGAGCCGGTCGGGGACGGGCGCTGGCACGTCATGATCCGGGCCCAGGGCTCCAATGAGCTCCGAGTGCTGCGGTACGCCGCCGTCGTGATCGCCATCGGCCACAACTGGGACCCGAGGCAGCCCGACTATCCGGGGCTCGGCCGGTTCAAGGGCCAGGTGACGCACGCGGCGTCGTACAAGGACCCGTCGGTGCTGCGGGACCGGCGCGTCCTGGTGGTCGGCGGCGGCAACAGCGGCTGCGACATCGCCGCCGAGGCGGCCCAGCACGCGGCGCGCGCGTGGCACTCCACCCGCAGGGGTTACTGGTTCGTCCCCAAATACGTCCTGGGCCGCCCGGCTGATCAGGTCAGCGACCAGCTGCAGAGCTTGCGGCTGCCGCTGCGGCTGCGGCAGTGGCTGATGCACAGCGCGCTGCGGGTGGCGGTGGGCCGCCAGGAGCGTTTCGGCCTGCCGAAGCCGGACCACCGGATGTTCCAGACCCACCCGATCGTCAACAGCCAGCTGCTGCACTGCCTCGGCCACGGCCAGATCACGCCGGCGCCGGACGTCGCCGAGTTCGAGACCGACCGGGTCGTGTTCACCGACGGCACGACCGCCAACCCGGACCTGGTGGTCCTCGCCACGGGTTACCAGCCGAGGTTCGAGTTCCTCGACCCGGCGCACCTGGACCCGGATTCCGCCGGGCGGCCGCGGCTGCATCTGCACGTGTTCACACCGCGCCACGAAGGCCTGTTCGTCGCCGGCATGATCCAGGCCGACTCGGGGCAGTTCCCGCTGGTCCACTGGCAGACGGTGGCGATCGCCGAGTGGCTGCGGGCGTGCGGCGAGCGGCCCACGCTCGCCCGCGAGTTCTGGACCCAGGTGGGCTCCGGGGCGCCGCGTGGCTGGGCGCAGACGAAGACGGTGGACTCCAGCCGGCACTGGTTCGAAGTGGGGCACCACAGATATCTCAAGGCGCTGGAAGGCGCGATCAACCAGCTGGGAGCACGCTGATGGCGTACGAGCACGAGCGTTTCGCCTTCTCGGAACGCACTCCGATGCTCACCGATTCAGACCGCGATCCGATGTCGGCGCCGATCCCGGCCGAGTTGCTGGCGCGTTCGCCGGCGCACACCGACCCGTTCGGCTTCCCGGCGATCCGCGACGACGGCCCGCCCCCTGCCGCGCCCGCCCCCGGACCGGCGCAGTCCACGCGTGCTGACGCCGCGAGCCGGGTCCGGCGGCCGGTGGTGACGATGCGCCGGGCGGAGTGGGCCAGGCCCTCGCCGCCGGTGCGGCGCGAGGTCTGCTCAGAGCTGCCCACGGAGGACACCGGCCGGCCGCCGGTGCTGTTCGTGCCCGGGTTGCGCCACGGCGCCTGGTGCTTCGCCGAGCACTGGATGAGCCGGGCCGCGGAGCGCGGTTTTCCGGCGTACGCCATGAGCCTGCGCGGCCATGGGCGCAGCGGAGGCGCCGAGTTGCGCGGCAGGACTGTGCTGCGGGACTACGTGCACGACGTGATGCAGGTGGCGGCGTCGCTGCCGCGCCGGGCGGTGCTGGTGGGGCACGGGGTCGGCGGTCTGGCGGTCGCGCAGGCGATCGCCCGCTATCCGGCCCAGGCCGGGGTGCTGGTGGCCCCGATGACGCGTGGCTGGCGCGCCCTGGGGTCGGCGATGCTGCGGCACCCGTTCGGCGTGCTGCCGGGCTTGTTCGGCGGCTCGGTCGGCCTGCGTCGCGGCCAGCTCTTCAGCCGGAGGCTGGACGCTGGCGCGGCGAAGCGCTACCGGTCCCGCCTGGATCGCTCCGCGCCGCGCGTGCAGTGGCAACTGCTGTTCCGCGGCCGGCTGGAGTCACCCGTTTCCGGCACCCCGGTGCTGGTGGTCGGCAGCCCGCATGACCGCCTGGTGAGCCAGCGGGCGCTGCAGAAGACCGCGGCCCGGTACGGGGCCGAGCCGTTGCTGTTCCCCGGGATGGGCCACGACATGATGCTCGACGCGCGATGGGTCGAGCCGATCGACGCGATCCTGGACTGGGTGGCCAGCGAAGCCGCCTCCCGACCGAGCTGAGTCCAGCCCCGAGCTGAGTCCAGCCCCGAGCTGAGTCCAGCCCCGAGCTGGTCAGACCTGGGCGCCGTTGGCGGGGTCGTCGTCCTCGTCACGGCCCGGGCGTAGCTGCCACACCAGGCCGGCCCCGCCGCCGATCAACGACGCGGTGGTGATCAGCAGCGGCGCCTGCGTGTTGTGGATCCCGAGATAGCCGAGCAGCGGCGGCCAGAACAGCACCACGAGCCCGATCGCCATCACGAGCAGGGACAGCGCCGTCGGCCGGGAGATCGGCGGCAGCGGAGGCGGCGGCGGCGGCTCGTACCCTTCGTCGTCCTCGTCGCTGAAGTCGGCGTCGAGCGCGTCGAGCAGCGACGGCTCCTCCGGCTCGGCATCCGGCAGCGCGGACCGCAGACGCGGCAGCCGCAGGTCCGTGACGCCTGATCCGCGGCCGGCCGTGGACGGCTCCCGCGGCGGGTCGCCGTCCTCGTCAGACTCCAGCTGCGCGACCAGCTCCGCGAAGCGAGCGTCCAGGTCGTCGCTGCTGAGCGCCTCGGCGCCGAGCTGGCGGACGTGATCGCGGGCGTCGCCCAGGCGCTCCCGGTCGACGTACAGGCGGTCGGTGGGCCGGCTGGGCAGGATCGTGGAGAGCATGCCCGGGGTGACATCGGCGGTGGGCTGCAGGTACGCCGCGATGTGGTCGTTGGCGAGCAGGTCCAACAGGTGCTCGCCGACGCGCGGATCCACGTCAGCGGCCACCGCGTACTCCGACGCGCTCAGACCGTTGTCCCGCCGACCGCGCCGGAGCGGTTTGTCGGTCATCGCCACCTCCACGGCGCTGTAGTGG
>WHSM01000493.1 GCA_009380105.1 Micromonosporaceae bacterium | reverse complement strand
GGCATCGGAGGCAACCACGACCTGGTCCGGCGGAACTGGCCGGAGCGCATGGGCACGCCGCCGAAGCACATGCTCTCCGGGGTGCCGCATCACGTGGACGGCCGCATGCTGGAGATCGCCGAGCGGGCCGGTGGGAACCTCGTCAACCGGGACCGGATGTGGCACTACGTCGAGGGCATCGCCAACTGGGATCCGATCTGGCCGTCGCACGGCATCCGGATCCTGCCGGGCCCGTCGTCGCTGTGGCTGGACGCGACTGGCCTCCGGTTGCCGGTGCCGCTGTTCCCCGGCTTCGACACGCTCGGCACGCTCGCCCACATCATGAAGACCGGGCACGAGCACACCTGGTTCGTGCTCACCAAGAAGATCATCGGCAAGGAGTTCGCGCTCTCCGGCTCGGAGCAGAACCCCGACCTCACCGGCAAGAGCGTCCGGGACGTGCTGCAGCGCGCCCGCGCCGACATGCCGGGGCCGGTGCGGGCGTTCCTGGACCAGGGCGCGGACTTCGTGCAGGCGCCGACTGTGCGCGAGCTGGTCAAGAAGATGAACACGCTCACCCCGGAGCCCCTGCTCGACGCGGCCCACGTGGAGCGGGAGATCGTCGCGCGGGACCGCGAGCTGGATAACCCGTACACCAAGGACATGCAGGTCATGGCGCTGCGCCAGACCCGAAGCTACCTCGGAGACAAGCTGGTCCGGGTGGCGCCGCCGCACAAGCTGCTCGACCCGAAGGCCGGTCCCCTGATCGCGGTGCGGCTGTCGATCCTGACGCGGAAGACGCTGGGTGGGTTGCAGACCGACCTCTCAGCGCGCGTCCTGCGTGCGGACGGGTCGCCGCTTTCCGGTGTGTACGCCGCGGGCGAAGTCGCCGGATTCGGCGGCGGCGGAGTGCACGGCTACCGATCGTTGGAGGGCACGTTCCTCGGCGGCTGCCTGTTCTCGGGCCGGGCCGCGGGCCGGGCCGCCGCCGAAGCGACCGCCTGACCCACGCGCCCGTCCCGAGACCGGGGCCTCAGTACGCGCTGGACGGCATCCAGTCGCTGTAGCCGAAGCCGTACGTGCCGGTCTGGTTCTCCCAACGCCATTGCTGCTTGGCGTCGGAGGCGTCGCAGGCGACCAGCCGCACTCTGGTCTCGCGGTTGGTGTCGGCGACCCCGAGGCATAGGCTGGGCTGGCCCTTGCTGCGGATCAGGCCGTTGTCGTGCCGCCACTGCTGGTTGGCCCCGCCGTGGCAGTTGTAGACGATCGCCATCCTCCCGGCCGCGACGCCGCCCTCCGCGTCGACGCAGCGGTCGTGGGTGAGCTCGATGTGCAGGGACGAGTTGCCCGAGTCGTGCCACCAGCCCTGGTTGCTGCCGCCGTGGCAGGTCCACTGGAGCAGGTCGTAGGTGTTGCGGGTCGAGTAGCCCTGCGAGTCGAGGCAGTATCCGGAGGCCGCGTTGCGCAGCTGCCGGAACGTCATCAGTCCTGAGTGGAACCGGGTCGAGTCGGTGGACTTCGGGTCCACGCACGTGCCGGTGCGGGATGTCGAGGCGTAGAACGCGCCGACGCACGCCCCGAACGCGCCGTGACCCCGGTAGTTCGGGTGCCAGGACTGCCGCCACGTATTGCCGTTGCGCGGGTCTCCGCCGTCGGAGGTCACCCCGGACACCCACGGGTTCTCGGTGCACGGCTCGTGCCCGTGGAACAGCCGGCTGTTGTCGAGGTAGCGCACGCCGGTGTCGAGCGCGGCCTTGCGCACGGCCCGCTCGAACAGCGGCACCACCTTGTTGCGGCCGATCGCCATGTCCTTGAGGTAGAGCAGGCAGCCGCCGTTGTACCAGCCGGGGAAGTTCGGGTTGTCCTCGACGTCCGGGCTGACCGGGCTGGGGTAGCCCATCACCACGACCTGGTAGTCGCTGGAGGTGTAGCCGGCGTCGGTCATGGTCTGCTTGACGCTGGTGACCGCGGTGGCGAGGTTGCGGCCGGAGACGTCGACGCGCGCCTGGACGCCATCGGTGTAGTCCGGCCAGCAGTTGCCCTGGAAGAAGATCCGCCGCATCGTGCAGTCGGTCATCACCGGGCCGAACTCGATGCCGCCTTCGTCGTTGGCGCTGGCGACGATCCAGATCAGCTTGACGTGGGTGTTGCGGGCCTTGATCGCCAGGTTGTCGCCCTGGTTCAGCTCGTCCCACTGGCGGGCGCCGCTGCCGTAGATCAGGTTCTGGGTGGTGGCGCCGGAGCAGGCCAGGTTGTAGGTCTGGTCGACGTCGATCTCGGTGCGGTGAATTCCGGCGTGCAGGGCACGGTGGCACCAGTTCTCGTCGCCGTCGCCGTCGCCGTTGGTGCCACGCTCATAAGGGCCCTGGCCTTCGCCGGAGATCTCGCTGTCGCCCATGCTGGCGATGGACGTCTTGCGCTGGTCCATCGGCCGGATCTCGGGGCTGCCGTACAGGGCGGTCGCTTCCTGGGCGCGGATCCGCTCCAGTCGGTCGGGCAGCGGCGTGGTGGCCTGGGCCGATGCGGGGCCCGCGGCGAGAGCGCCCATCGCGACGGCGGTGGCGGCGCCGGTGAGCAGCGCGGCGAGTGAGCGCAGGGCTCTGGGGACGGGATCAGGTAGTGGCATGGCTGTGCCCTTCCGGTAGGGGGTGCGCGACCGGTCAGATGGTGGGGTTCGGCGCCAACCGGGTCGCTTGGCGCAATAGATTAGTTACCTGCCGGTAAACATAAAAGACCCTTATATGAGTACGAGGGTGAGCCCAAGGGCCGCTATTCGAGGAGCCTCGTGAGAGCGCGTCCGGGACGCGCAAGGACCGATCGCAGGCGATGCAGCATGGCCCAAGCGGTCGCATAGGAGCCGATCTCCAGCGTCCGCTGCAGGCTCAGCGCCGAGACGCCGTCCTTCTGTGAGGCGAACATCCAGCAGGCGGTGAACCAGACCGTCAACGGCGTCCGCCGC
>WHSM01000071.1 GCA_009380105.1 Micromonosporaceae bacterium | reverse complement strand
CTCGTGATCTTCTTGCTCGACAACAAGATGATCCATCAGAGGTCCCGTTCTTCCGTCACATCGCCAGCCTTGACCACCGCCGCGTTGGTCAAACGCAACGGTGTTGAGGTCGACGTGGTGAAGTGATCTCGGATTGGTGGTGAAGGACACGCCTCACTGCTGTTGTCGGTGAACGCCGGGGTGTATGAGCAGCTCGGCCCGTACGCGGTGGGGTTGGAACCGTTCGACCTGGAGCAGATGAGCGCCGCAATCGAAGCCGCGTTGAGCGGCGAGCGCCGAGACGGCAGCGGCGATGCGACAGCCCGCCGCGACCTGCTCCGGGGGAAGAGCACCGCCCGCTGGCTGGAGGCGGTGTTCCCGAAATGAGAGGGCTTCACCGCAGTCCGGCTGGCAACTGACGAATCGCCGTCGCCCTGACTGTGTGAGGCGCGTCAGGTGAGGCCGACGGCTGGTCCCCGCTTTCAGGACCCGGTGGCAAGGCGGTCGAGGGAGCGCAGTGGCACCGGCAGCCAGTGCGGGCGGTTGCGGGCCTCGTAGACGGTCTCGTAGACCGCCTTGTCCAGCTCGTAGGCCCGCAGCAGCACCCCCTGCTCGCGGGGATCGGCTCCGGCGGCGGCCGCGTATCCGGCGCAGAACGCGGCCCGGTTCCGGCTGACCCACTCGTCTGTGCGGTACCGCAGCTGCGCGTCCAACTCCTCGGCCAGCGGCGCCTCGCGCTCCTCGGCGAGCAACAGGTGCCCCGCCGCGTAGTCGAACGAGCGGAGCATCCCGGCGACGTCCCGCAGCGGAGAGTCCGGCCCGGTGCGCTCGGCGAGCGGCTTGGCCGGTTCGCCCTCGAAGTCGATCAACAGCCACGTGGTCGGCGTGCGGAGCACCTGTCCCAGGTGAAGGTCGCCGTGGATCCGCTGGATCGGCGCCGGCGTCGGCAGAGCCGCCAGCTCTTCGTACGCCTCGGTCAGCGCGTTCTCGTACGGCTCCAGCTCCGGCGCCACCCGGATCGCGGCCCGCAGCCGGGCCCGCATCTGTCCGGCCGTCGCGACCAGCCCGTCGGAGCTGAGCACCCCGGCGCCGAGCGCCCGCGACAGGTCGGCGTGCACCGTCGCGACCGCCTCGCCGAGCCGCTGCGCCTCGGCGGCAAAGTCGCCTCCGACCTCGTCGGCGCGCAGATCCTGCTCGGCCATCAAGTCTCGCACGCTCGCCGTCGCCATCGCCCAGCCGTCGGCGGAGTTGTCGGCGAACTGGGTGAGCATGCCGTAGCCGACCGCCTTACCGTCCAAGAGGCCCTCGATTCGGCCGAGCAGCGCGGCGACGTGGGTGTTTCCGGCGCGGTGCAGGGCGCGGTTGAGCTCCAGGTCGGGGTTGACCCCTGGGGTGACCCGGCGGAACACCTTTAGGATCGCGGCTTCGGCGTACACCACGCTGGTGTTGCTCTGCTCGGCATCCGGCACCCGGCTCGACACCAGGTCGCCGTGCGGGATCTCCGCGTCCGGCTCGGCGGCGAAGCCGAGCGCGCCGTCCCCGAACCCGGCGCCGGTGGCCATGAACCGCAGCAGCGAGTCCGCGAGGCCGTCGTCCCAGAGCGCGTCGTACGCGGTCCGCCCGCCGGGAAGCTCGGCGATCCGCACATGCTCCAGCTTCTCCGGCAGCTGCCGCCGGTAGCCGAGGAAGAGCTGGTACCGCTCCGGCCCGCCTTCGTCGGCGTAGGACACCTCGATCACGGCGTGCTCCAGCTCGGAGTCCTCGAACTGGCAGAGGCGCCGCCGCACCACCTCGGTGACGGCGGCGATGTCGCGCCCTTTGGCCGCGAACCACCGCTGCCGCGGCAGCCACTCGGCCAACCCCGAGGCCAGCTCAGAACCCAGCCCAGAGTCCAGCTCGGCCGGTTCGTTCACGTGGCCTCCTCCCGAGCGGTGAGTTGGAACCAGTAGAACGCGTGCCCCGGCAATGTCAGCAGGTACGGCAGCTCGCCGACCGCCGGGAACGGCACCCGTCCCGTCAGCTCCACCGGCACGTGCCCCTCCCACGGCCGCAGGCTCAGCTCGATCGGCTGCGGGAACCGGGAGAGGTTGTTGACGCAGAGCACGATGTCCGGGTGCGGCTGGTCCGGGTCGGTGTGCTGGCGCACGTACGACAGCACGCACGGGTTGGACCCGCCCAGGTCATGGAAGTCGCCGACCGCGAACGCCGGGTGCCGCTTGCGGACCTCGATCATCCGGCGGGTCCAGTGCAGCAGCGAGGTGGAGGAGTTGAGGTGGGCCTCCACGTTGACCGCCTGAAAGCCGTAGATCGGGTCCATGATCGCCGGCAGGTAGAGCCGCCCCGGGTTGGCCTGGGAGAAGCCGGCGTTGCGGTCCGGGGTCCACTGCATCGGCGTGCGCACGGCGTCCCGGTCGCCCAGCCAGATGTTGTCGCCCATGCCGATCTCGTCGCCGTAGTAGAGCACCGGCGAGCCGGGCAGCGACAGCAGCAGCGCGGTGAACAGCTCCAACTGGTTGCGGTCGTTGTCGAGCAGCGACGCGAGCCGGCGCCGGATCCCGATGTTGGCGCGCATCCGGGGATCCTTGGCGTACTCGGCGTACATGTAGTCGCGCTCGTCGTCGGTGACCATCTCCAGGGTCAGCTCGTCGTGGTTGCGCAGGAAGATGCCCCACTGGCAGTGGTCGGGGATCGCGGGGGTCTGGGCCAGAATCTCCGAGACCGGGAACCGGGACTCACGGCGTACCGACATGAAGATCCTGGGCATCAACGGGAAGTGGAACGCCATGTGGCACTCGTCGCCGCCGGTCTCGGCGTCGCCGAAGTACTCCACCACGTCGGTGGGCCACTGGTTCGCCTCGGCCAGCAGCACCCGCCCCGGGAACTCGTCGTCGACCACCTTCCGGACCCGCCGCAGGAACGAGTGGGTCTCGGGCAGGTTCTCGCAGTTGGTGCCCTCCTCCTCGAACAGGTACGGCACCGCGTCCAGCCGGAACCCGTCGATGCCCAGGTCCAGCCAGAACCGCAGCACCGAGACCATCTCCTCCTGCACGGCCGGGTTCTCGTAGTTGAGGTCCGGCTGATGGGAGAAGAACCGGTGCCAGTAGAACTGGCGGCGCACCGGGTCGAAGGTCCAGTTCGACTCCTCGGTGTCCACGAAGATGATCCGGGCGTCCGGGTACTGGGTGTCGGTGTCGCTCCACACGTAGTAGTCGCCGTACGGACCGGACGGGTCGCGGCGCGACTCGGCGAACCACGGGTGCTGGTCGGAGGTGTGGTTCATCACCAGGTCGGTGATCACGCGGATGCCCCGCTTGTGCGCCTCGTCGAGCAGCAGCACGAAGTCCTCGACGGCTCCGTAGTCCGGCAGCACCCGGTAGAAGTCGCGGATGTCGTACCCGCCGTCGCGCAGCGGCGAGTCGTAGAACGGCGGCAGCCACAGGCAGTCCACGCCGAGCCAGGACAGGAAGTCCAGCTTCTCCACCAGGCCGCGCAGGTCGCCGGTGCCATCGGCGTTGGAGTCGTGGAACGCGCGCACCAGCACCTCGTAGAAGACGGCGCGCTTGAACCAGTCCCGCTCCACCGGCATCATCCGGGCCAGCCGGAAGTCCTCGGCGGTGGGGTGCAGCACCTGTCCGTGGTGGACCTGGCTGCCGCCGCTGCCGGGATCCTGGATGGTCGTGGTCATCGGCGCCCTCGTCACGGGTAGCGGTGGACGGTGAAGATGTGCGCCGGCTCGTGGTGCGGGTCCAGCCGCACGGCGTTGTGCTCTCCCCAGTCGTACGTCTCGCCGGTGACTTCATCCCGCACGCTGAACCGCTCGTGCCAGTCGAATCCCAGCTCCGGCATGTCGAGCGACGTGTTACCCCAGTGCACGTTGTGCGAATCCAGCGAGCAGATCACCAGCACCGTGTTGTCCCCGTGCCGCTTCGACCAGCACATCAGCGCGTCGTTGTCGACGCCGTGGAAGCGCAGGTTGCGGATCCAGTGAAGCGCCGGGTTCTCACGCCGGATCTGGTTGAGTTTTCTCAGGTACGGCGCGAGAGTCCTCCCCTCCCGCTCGGCGGCCAGCCAGTTGCGGGGCTTCAGCTCGTACTTCTCGTTGTCGATGTGCTCCTCTGATCCCGGCCGGGGGACGTGCTCGTACAGCTCGTACCCGGAGTAGACGCCCCAGCTCGGCGCGAGCGTGCTCGCCAGCACCGCGCGGATCTTGAACATCGGTGGCCCGCCGTGCTGCAGCGTGGCGTGCAGGATGTCGGGGGTGTTCACCCAGAAGTTCGGCCGCATGTAATGGAGGGCACCGAGCAGGGCTCCGCAATACTCGGTCAGCTCCTGCTTGGCGGTGCGCCACGTGAAGTAGGTGTACGACTGCGTGAAGCCGATCTTCGCCAGCCCGTGCATCATCGCGGGTCGCGTGAACGCCTCGGACAGGAAGATCGCGTCGGGGTGCTCGCGTTTCACCTCGGCGATCAGCCAGTGCCAGAACGGCAGCGGCTTGGTGTGCGGGTTGTCCACCCGGAAGATGGAGACTCCGCAGCCGATCCAGTGGCGCACCACGCGCAGCACCTCGGCGTGGCTGCCCTCGGGGTCGTTGTCGAAGTTGACCGGGTAGATGTCCTGGTACTTCTTCGGCGGGTTCTCGGCGTACGCGACAGAGCCGTCCGGCAGCGTGGTGAACCACTCCGGGTGAGCCTTCACCCACGGGTGGTCCGGGGCGCACTGCAGCGCCAGATCCAGCGCCACCTCCATGCCCAGCTCGTTGGCGCGCGCCACGAACTTCTTGAGGTCCTGCGGTCCGCCGAGCTGGGGGTGGATCGCGTCGTGGCCGCCCTCGTCGGAGCCGATCGCCCACGGCGAGCCCACGTCGGCGGGCTCGGCGACCAGGGTGTTGTTCTTGCCCTTGCGGTTGACTTTGCCGATGGGGTGGATCGGCGGCAGGTAGACGATGTCGAAGCCCATGTCGGCGATCGCGTCGAGCCGGTTGGCGGCGGTGGCGAACGTGCCGTGCTCCGGCTGCGCGTCCCGCCCTCTGACCGCCTCGCCGTCGGCGTCACGCCGGGGTTCGGAGCGGGGGAAGAACTCGTACCAGGCGCTGTAGAGGGCGCGCGGCCGGTCCACCCAGAGCTGGCACGTGTCCGAGCGGCTGACCAACCGCCGCACCGGGTTGCGCCACATCACCTCGGCGACGGCCAGCGCCGGTGCGACCCGGTGCGCGAGGTCCAGACGCTCGTCGCCGATCGCGCGGGCCGCCTCCCGGAGCGCTCTGCAGTCGTCGGCGCCGCTGGCCTGCCTGGCCGCCTCCGCAAGCACCCGCGCCCCGCTCGCCAGCTCGTTGCACAGGTCCTCGACGCCCTGCCCTGCCGCGATCTTCTTCTCGGTCGCGTTCTTCCAGGTCAGGTACGGGTCCGACCACGCCTCGACGTGAAAGGTCCACATCCCCGGGGAGTCCGGGACGATCTCGGCGTGCCAGCGGTCCGTGCCGGTCCGCCCCGCCGACATCCGCGTGAAGGCTCGCGGCGTGCCGTCCGGGCAGCGCCAGACCACGTCGCAGCCCAGCGCGTCGTGCCCCTCCCGGTACACCGTCGCCGCGATGGGGGTCCGCTCGCCGACCACGGCCTTGGCGGGGTGGCGGCCACACGCCACCACGGGGAACACATCCTCGATCGGAATCCGTCCCGGCGCCGGCGCGATCTCGTCCATCCCCGCTTACGTTAGTGACCTTCCCGCCGGTACGCAGCCGAGCGACGCCCGATCGTGCCAAGATCGACACTCTGGCCCGAGCTGCCCGTTGTCGCCTTGCCGGGCCGGCCCTCAGCCTGGTTCCTCCTCCGAGAGGCTGGCCAGGGCTCGCTTGAGATCGTCCACAAATCCGGGCAGGTTCCGAGTCGCCGTGGTGTGCAGCACCCCGATGTCGATCGACCAGAACCCATGCACGATCCGGTTGCGCAGGCGTGCCGGCTGCTGCCACGGCACGGGTCGGTCGACAGCTTGAAGGTGTCTGACACGGCCGCAACCAGAACCTCGTCCGCAGCCTCCACGCTGTCCGGGACTGGGGTGCTCCCCGCAGCGGGTTCACGAACCAGTTGTGCATCGTGAAGTCCACGCCTTGGCCCGGTGGCGTCGCCTGACGGTGTGCGAACGCTACCCGTGCAGCTGGTACGGCCCCGAGCAGAATATGTGCTGCGGGCTTGGGTGAGGGAATAGCGGGCCCTCGACGGCGGAGCCGCTCGGTAGCGGCACCCCGCTGCGCAGCCCCTCGGGAAATGCGTCCTGTCGGGCGGCGCCGAGGCAGAACACCACGCGACTGACCGGGGCCGGCAATCGCGGCGGCTTCGACATGGCTCCTTGGTACGGGCGCCGCGCTACCAGTGGCAGCTGCACGGTGAACTCCTCTGCCAAATCCTCGCGCGGCGCCAGGATCGTGCCGCCGATCAGCATCTGCGCGTAGGGGTCCACGCCTTCGGGAACCGAAAACGTGCGCCTGGCTAGCTCCACCGTCCCGTCCGCCCGGGCCGTGACGTACACGGCCTCAGGATCTGGCGCCTGCGGATTGGGGGAGTCCTTTGGCGGGACGCCGTTGTACGCGATGAGAGGCGCCTTACCGGTGTTGACCAGTTTGTACTGGATGCGTAGCCCGTCCGGTTGCTCCGTGATCGCTGCGTGGAACTGGGCCTTCGGTGCGGTCACCTGGCGTACTCCTGGCTGGTCATCCGGACTGGTGCACGCTGCAGGCGTGATGAGCAGGGCCAGCGTGGCCGCGCCGACGCGAAGTCGGTGCCAGGATGTCGTCGCAACTGCGCGCATCGCCCGTCAGAACCCGTACCTGTCCCGCTTCGGCACGCCGAGTTCATCGCGCAGGCCGTTCTCGGTGTACTCGAACGGATGGTCGGGGTCGATTTCGTAATCGCCATCGCCGTCCGCGTCGATGGGCAGCCCGGCCGCCTGCCGTTCCTTGTTGGGAACGCCGACTGTGTTGCCGTCGCCGTCTGTTGTCCGGTCCGGGTCGTTCGGGTTCTCGTATCGACCGTCTGCCTGCACGTCGAACCCGCGGTCGTAGATGTGCGCCATCTCGTGGTAGAGCACGACGGCCGGAGGACCATCGCGGAAGTTGTCGAACCGCGGGTTGTACTCGATTCGGTAGTTGTCATGCCCGAGTGCCCGCTGAGCGGGATTCTGGTCGTTGCCGGCGTACCCGTTCTCCTCGTTCAGCTCTTTGATCCGGATCGTGTCGCCCTGGTAGGCGATGTCCCCGAGGATCGGCCAGTCTTCGGCGATGGCGCCTGTCTCGTTGTGGATCCGGTCGAGCTCGGTGAGCATCATCTGACCACGGGGCGACGAGCGCAGCATGTCGAGATCGTCTTGGACCCGCTCCCGGAACTCATCCGAGCCTTCGATGATGATCGTGTCTCCTGGATTGCCCGTCATCTCGACGTGGACCACGGTCTCGCCGCCCAGAATCGCGTCGGCGCGTTCTTCGGCCCCGTCTCGAGTCTGGCCGTACACCGTGTCCTGGCCCGTCCCGCCGCTGACGGCGTCCTCACCCCGGCCGGTGTAGACGACGTCGTCCCCTGCCTCCCCCCGGATCTGATCGTCGCCGCGACCGCCCGAGAGCTGGTCACTGCCGGCGCCGCCGCTCAGCGCGTCGTCGCCCTTGCCGCCCTCGAGGTAGTCACGTCCATCGCCCCCAGAGAGCTGGTCGTCGCCGGCGCCGCCGTACAGCGTGTCGTTGCCCTCACCGCCGCTGAGGACGTCATCTCCGCGATAGCCGTAGATGTAGTCGCCGCCGCCGCCGCCGCTGATCCGGTCGTCGCCTTCGCCCGCCTCGACGGTGTCGTCGCCGTCTCCGGCGAGGATGCGTTCGTCGCCGGAGCCACCTTTGATCTTGTCGTCGCCCGCGCTGCCGAGGAGGGTGAGATTGACCTGGGCTCCGGGTGGCACGGTGATGGTGTCGTTGCCCTCGCCGGTCCGCACGGTGATCTCCATGCCGTCCGGGACCGGGTATCTGGCGCCGTTGACGATGACGTATCGGTCGCCGGTCTTGGGGTCGACGCGCACTTCCACGGTGTCGTCGCCGTTGCCGGTGTTGATGATGTACCGGTGGTTCTCGAAGTCGTAGATGACGCCCGTGTCAGGCGCCTCGGGCGGCATGGTGAACGGTGTGGAGGACCCGCTGCTGATGCTCTGCCACGCCGCCGAGACGCGCTGAAACGCGGTCTGCGCCTTGGCGAGGCCGGCACTGCTGTCGAGCAACTGGGTGTCAAGGTATTTGCGGATGTCGTTGGCCTCGCGGATCGCCGCGTTGACCGCCTTGGCGTCGGCGGCGTCCGCGGGGTGGAAGGTCACCGAACCGCCCGAGACGGTCACCCGGCACACGCGCGTGACAGAGGTCCAACTGGTGTCCAACCTGCCCTGGGCATTGGTCAGGCTGGTGGCGGCGGCCTCCAGGGCGTTGGAGGCGCGGTTGGCCAGCGTCGCGGCCTCTCGCACGTCGCCGGTGAGCTTCACGCGGTGGGCGTGGTAGGTCTCGGCGGTCTCGCCGCGCCACTCGCCGTCGTGCAGCTTCTGGGCGGGTGTGTCGATGGTCTTCGCCTGCTTTCGCGCCGTCGTGGCCAGGTCGCTCCAGCCCACAGCAGCCTGGTTGATCGCCCCCGGATCAGCTTTCAGGTCCCAGAGGTTCGACGACGGGATGGGATCCGGGGCCGGCGGCTTCTCCCCATTGCTGGTCTCCGTGTCTCCCTTTGTCAGCACGGTTGCGGCCCCCCGCGTGGAGCGTTGCGACACGTGTCCTCGGCCGCCTCGAGATCGGCCTTCCGGTAGGCGAACGCCACCCGGTAGACCCGGTCCACGTCGCCTTCCAACACCTCGACCAGGCGCTCCACCGTGACACCGCCGGTCTCAGTGGTCTGCTCATGCGCATAGTGGACGGAGCTGCCCACGCTGGAGTTGCCGAACGCCGACACGGGAAGGGTGAACGCGTCCCGCGCCGTGCGCAGCGCGTTGGTCACGCCGTCGGCCGCCTCCAAGATGTCTTGTGCTAAGCGGGCCAGATCCGTGTAGTCAGCCCGCACCTCTTGCACCATGGCATGACATTAGCCACGGTGGACAAATTCTCGCTACCCGCTGCGGGGTACGTCGTCCGGGGGAGCACGTCAGCCCGCGATGAGGGCCTCCGCGGCGGCGCGGGCGTTGGCCTGGCTGGCGCCGTACGTGGCGACATATGCCCTCAGTCCGGCCGGCCGCCATGCTGCCGGCCAGCCCATCTCGACCAGCACGACCTCGGGGGAGCGGGCCGCGAGCTGCTCCACCAGTCCGCGGGCGTACCGGTGCCGGTGGGTGTCCCGGCTGACCACCAGGATCTGACGGTCGCCCGCGGTCGCGACCAGCTTCGACGTGTCGTCGCCGGGAGCCAGCCGCACCAGCTCCGCGCCGGTGTCGTACGCTCCGGAGCCGTTGACCAGGTACCGCGCGATGCCCCACGGCAACTCCCCGGCGGCGATCGTGGCGGGGGAGTCGATCTGCACCAGCAGCGGCTTCCGCAGCTTCGGCAGGTCGCCTTCCACCCGCAGCGCCCGCCGTGCCGCCGTGAGCCCGATCCCCGCGCCGTTCTCCAGCGTCGCCGGGCCGCTCCCACGCCCCACGGCGGCCCTGTCCCGGGTCGTGTCCTCGCGTCCAGGCTCGCGGGGGGCGCTGTCGGGCGCCGCCCGGGCTGCCAGCCCGGCCGCACGGGCCGCCGCTTCCTCCAACCGGTGGACGGCCAGCCGCCCGTCGCGCGCGGCGTCGGCGATCGCGGCCGCTGTCGCCTCCACCAGCGGGGCGTCGACCCGCGCGCCGATGCAGAGCAGGTCCGCGCCGGCCGCGAGCGCGCGTACCGCCGCCTCCGGAATCCCGACAGCGGCGCTGGCGCCGCGCATCTCCAGCGCGTCGGTGACGATCGCTCCGCCGAATCCCAGCTCTCCGCGCAGCAGGCCGGTCAGGGCGGCCTCGCTGAGGGTCGCGGGGACCTCGCCGGTCAGCTCCGGCACCCGGATGTGCGCGGTCATGACGGCCAGCGCCCCCGCCTCGACCGCCGCGGCGAACGGCGGCAGCTCCCGCTCCCGCAGCAACGACAGCGGCTCGTCCACGGTCGGCAGCTCGGCGTGGGAGTCGACCACGGTGGCGCCGTGCCCGGGGAAGTGCTTGGCGCAGGCCGCCACGCCGGTCTCCTGCAGACCCGCCACGGCCGCGGCGGCGTGCCGGGCGACCAGCTGCGGGTCCACGCCGAACGACCGGGTGCCGATGATCGGGTTGTCGTCGCTGGTGTTCACGTCCACGGTCGGCGCCAGGTTCAGGTTGATCCCGAGGGCGCGCAATTCGGCGCCGATCGCGCGGTACACCCGCAGCGTCAGCGACGGGTCGTCCACCACGCCCAGCGCGGCGTTGCCCGGGTAGCAGCTGCCCTCGGCGTGCGCCAACCGGGTGACGTCGCCGCCCTCCTCGTCGATGCCCACGATCGCGTCAGGGCGCGCGGCGCGGATCTGGGAGACCAGGCCGCCGAGCTGCTGGGTGTCGGCCCTGGCGCCAGGCGGTCCGCTGCCGCCGGAGCCGTCGCGGCCGACAGCGATGTTGTAGCCGAAGAGCACATACCCGGCGAGCCCGTCGTGCAGCAGCTCCCGCGCCCAGCCCGGCAGGCTGTGGCCGGGGAACGAGGCCAGGAGGGTACGCAGCGCGAGTCGACGCAGCGCCTGATCGGTCATTCGTCAACCATCCGTTCCGCTCTCGGCCGCTCCGGCCGTGTCCAATCCGCTCTCGGCCGCTCTGACCGCACTATCCTTTCACCGCGCCGGCAACCAGGCCGGAGACGACCTGACGCTGAATTATCACAAAGAAAACGATTACCGGCAGTGACATCATTGTGGCGCCTGCCATCAGGGGCCCGTACTCGATGCCCCGCGCGGTGACGAAGGAGACCAGCCACACGGGCAGGGTTTCCTTGGACTGATCCGAGAGCAGCACGTACGCCACGATGTACTCGTTCCAGGCCTGGATCAGCGCGTAGATGGAAGTCGCGACCAGGCCGGGGAAGACCAGCGGGAAGATCACCCGGTAGAACGCCTGGAACCGGGTGCAACCGTCCATCATCGCCGCCTCTTCCAACTCTCGCGGCACGTTCGCGACGAATCCCCGCAGCGTCCACACGGTGAAGGGCAGCACGAAGGTGAGGTACGTGATCACGACCCCGGAGAGCCGGTTCACCTGGTCCACCTCGTTGAGCAGCAGGTAGATCGGGATGATCATCGCGTTCAGCGGGACCATCTGCACCACCAGGATAGAGAAGATGAACGCGCGCCTCCCGTAGAAGCGGAACCGGGCGATCGCCACCGCGGCGAGGAATGCCAGCGCCACGGCGATCACCGTCACGGTGCCGGCGATGATCAGGCTGTTCTGCACAGCGTCCCAGAAGTGCGGCGCCGAGATCGCCCGCCGGAAGCTGTCGAGGCTGATTGACGACGGAATGAACTTCGGGGTGAAGGTGAGGATCTCGGAGCTGGGCTTCACCGCCGTGAGGACCATCCAGTAGACCGGGAACAGCAGGACCAGGCTGATGCCGACTCCGGCGGCGTTGACCGCGATCCGCCGGCCGCGGCGACGTCTGCTGGGGCCGGCGACCCGACCAGGTCGGCCCACTGTCATCACGCTCATTCGAACTCCCCGTACCGCAGGCTCTGCCGGATGTAGAAGACGGTGAACAGGAGCAGCATCAGCACCGTCACCACCGCGATCGCCGCGCCCAGGCTGTACTCGCGCACCCCGAAGGCCTTGGTGAAGGAGTAGATGCCGAGCAGCCAGTAGCCTGGTTCCGGCGCGGCGCCGCGGGCCACCCAGATCTGGTTGAACACCTGGAAGCCCCAGATCACCGACAGCGTGGTGGTGATCGTGTAGATCGGCCGCAGCACCGGGTAGGTGACGCTCCGGAAGACCTGCCAGCCGCTGGCCCCGTCGATCATCGCGGCCTCCTCCAGCTCCCGCGGGACCTGGGTGAGGCCGGCGTACAGCATGATCGCCACGAACGGGATCGCGCCCCACACCACCACCGCGGTGATCACCGCGAATCCCTGCAGCGGGTTCACGAACCAGTTGTGCATCGTGAAGTCCACGCCCGGCAGCAGCGTGAGCAGCCAGTTGAGCACGCCGAAGTTGGAGTCGACCATCCAGCGGAAGACCATCGTGGACACGATCTGGGGCATCGCCCACACGCAGATCAGAGCCACGAAGATCAGCGTGCGGCACCACCGCGCGACCCGCCGCATCAGCAGCGCGATCCCCGTGGCCAGCAGGATCGTGAGCCCGACGTTCACCACCGTGAAGACCACCGTGCGGAGCACGACCTGCCAGAAGAACGAGTCGGTCAGGATCTCCACGTAACTGGCGAGGCCGTTGAACGGAGCGGCCTCGCCGGTGTAGAGGTTGCGCTGGGTGAAGTCCTGCAGCGACAACGCCACAAGCTTTCCCAGTGGGTACGCCAGGACCGTGACCAACACCGCCGCGGTCGGCAGGATCAGTAGGTAGGGCGCGTACCTCAGCGCTCGGTGGGATCTCGCCCCGCGGGTCGGCGGCCGGTGGCTGCCTGACGGTCGCGGCGACGACCTCGGAGCAGCGGGCGCCTCAACGGCACTCATCCGAGTCCTTCCTGGTGGTGGCCGGCGGCCTGGTTGCGGCTTGCCGCGTGGTCGGGGTCCGGGGCGCCGGGCGCCGCATGGCGGCCCGCGCGGTGGGGTGCGCCGGTCGCCGCGGTAGCCCGGCGCCCCGGACCATGGGAGGGAGGGAAGGTCATCCGCCGTTGAGCGTCTTCTCGACCTGGTCGTTCATCTTCTTGGCGCCCTGGTTCACGCTGGTCTGACCCGTGACGATCTCCGAGAGCGTGTTCTTCAGCACCAGGCTCTGCTCCACCTTGGACCAGTGCTCGGCGACCGGAACGAACCAGCTGTTCTCCGCGGAGGCGGCGAACGGCGCCAGCTCTGGGTCGCTCAGCGCCTTGTCTAGCAGCGCTGTGTTGTTCGGCACGTTGTTCGCGGCCATCAGGCCTTCCTGCGCCTTGAGCCCGGCCATCTCCTTGGTCCACGCGACGGCCCAGGTCTTGTTCTTGCTCTTGGCCGGGATCGCGAGGTCGGAGCCTCCCGTGAACGACTGCATCACGCCGTTGCCGCTAGGGCTCGGCATCGGGAACACGCCGATCTTGCCCTCCAGCTTCGGGTTGCCGCCGCCCTCCTTGGAAGCGGCCAGGCTCGCCTCCCAGCCGAGGCCGTACATCATCCCGGCCTTGCCCTGGCCGAAGACGGTGTACTGCTGCGGGTCCGACTCGTCGCTGGTCTTGTCGGCGCGGGAGTACTTGCCGACCAGCTCGTTCCAGCGCTCCAGGCCCTGCACGGACTGCGGGCTGTCGAGCTTGCCCCGCCAGGCGCCGTCCTTGCCGTCGGCGATGCCGCCGCCCGCGTCGTGCACGTAGGTCAGCGCGGCGAACCAGTACTTGCCGGGCATGTAGAAAGCGGAGTACCGCCGGTCCTTCTTGCCGTACTCAGCCATCAGCTTGTCGGCGACGGCCGTCAGCTCGGCGTAGCTCTTCGGCGGCTCGGTGACGCCGACCTTGGCGAACATGTCCTTGCGGTAGATCACCACGCGGCTACCGGCGTAGTAGGGCACGCAGTAGAGCTTGCCGTCGGCCGTGCAGGAGGCCTCCAGGCCCGGATTCCAGGACTTGGAGTCCTCGAACTTGTCCTGGTATTCGGTCAGGTCCGCGAAGGCGCCGTTCACAATGTAGGAGGTGGTCTCGGTGTTGCCCATCTCGACCACGTCCGGCGGCTGGCTGCCACCCAGGGCGGCGTCCAGCTTCGTGAGGTGGTCCGACCACTGCTGGTAGTCCACCTTCACCTTCACCTTGGGGAACTTCTTGTTGAATCGCTTGGTGGCGTCCGTGACCACGGACTCCCAACCGGTCTGCGCGTCGACCTGCAGCCAGACCCGGAGAGTCCCCTTGGCGTCGGGATCGCCGTCGATGTTGCCGATCTTGTCCTCATCGCCGGCGCCCCCGCAGCCGGCTGCGCCGATCACGATCGCCGCGAGCCCCGCCGCGACCGTTGCTCGATGTCTCACACTGTCCTCCCTAAGCTGGCCGTAGCCGTACGGCCATGGCTTCGTCGGACCGGAATCTAATAGGAAAGTTTCTTAAATACTAGAGCCCGACCAGCCAAAGTCAGTGCGGTGTGCGCAGAGATCTGTTGCTCTGTGCGCGGGAGGGTGCCCGAAACCGCGCCGGACTGGCTGGAGATTGAGCTCGTCGGCGAGCAGACGAGCTAGTTGATGAGCAGAGACGAGTGGAATGAGTCGACAGCGCAAACCCGGCACGCCGACCCTGCTGCGTGCCCTGAACGATCGCGCCACGCTGGAGCTCCTGCTGACGCGCGGGCCGTTGACGCGTAGCCAGATCGGCGAGTTGACCGGGTTGTCCAAGGTCACCGCCTCCCAGTTGGTGGAGCGGCTGGAGGCGCGGGGCCTGGTGAGTCGCGTCGGGGTGCAGGCCGGGGGTCGCGGCCCCAACGCCCAGCTCTACGCCGCCGTGCCTTCCAGCGGGTACGCCGTCGGCGTGGAGGTCGGACCCACGACCGTGACCGCCGCGGCAGCCGACATCACCGGAGCCACTGGCGACCGGATCGAGGTGCCCTGCGGCGACGCCGACACCGACCCGGTCGGCGTGGTGCACACCGCGGTGCTGGAGGCGGCCAGGGCCATCGGCGCGCCGTTCGACAAGCTCAAGCAGGTCGTGATCGGCAGCCCGGGCG
>WHSM01000032.1 GCA_009380105.1 Micromonosporaceae bacterium | reverse complement strand
GCCATCATTGATCTCGAAGTCGCCTCGGTGGTCCGCAAAGGGCTGCGGGCAGGGCTGCTGACGGAGCACCGGGCCGCCTTGGCGCTGTCCGATCTGGTCGACCTGCCGTTCGAGCGGGTGCCGCACACCGGGCTCATGCGCCGGGTTTGGGAACTTCACCACAACATCACCCCGTACGACGCGGCCTACGCGGCCCTCGCCGAGTTGTTGTCAGCGACCCTGGTGACGACCGACACCCGTCTCAGCAAGGCGCCCGGTCTCCGATGCCCGATCGAGGTCGTCTGAGTCGTGGTGAACATGTCAGGGCCGCTGCTAGGACTGACTCTGCCGTCAGCGGCGACTCGCCTTCGATGGACGAGCGCACCGCGCTCGTTCGGCACGATCATCGACCTGAGCGCTCTGTCCTGAGCACCTCACCG
The DNA here is from genome assembly GCA_009380105.1 of Micromonosporaceae bacterium. Lineage (GTDB taxonomy): Bacteria > Actinomycetota > Actinomycetes > Mycobacteriales > Micromonosporaceae > WHSM01. The sequence continues at coordinate 18,647 of WHSM01000032.1, read as the reverse complement.
CAGGATGGTCGCGGCCTCCGCGGGTGCGACGAACAGCAGGCCGATCACGCCGAGCGCGGTCAACACGAGCAGCAATATTCGGATCACCAGGCCAGATACATCCGTCCGGCTCGACAGGGTCGGCTGCATCACCACACCTCCCAGCGCGAGGCTTCTGTCCTATTTATGAGTTTCCCAGTAACGCTCGCTTAAAACCAGGGCAAAAGATGATGATTCTCTGAACCACCGGGTAATTTTCCGCCGTAGCCAATCCAGGCAGTGGCCCGGCTCCGAACCACGGTCGTCGAAGAGGGTCCCAGGAGGCCGATGGAGTTGGAGCCACAGGAGCACAGGGCGCCGGTCTCAAGCAGCTCCGGCGCGCTCAACGGCGCCGACAACGCGCTGCACCTGGTGTCCGGCGCCGCGCTGCTCGGCATCGGCCTGGGCGCCGACAAGTCCTGACACCGGGCGGGCATCCGGATGGGACCAGCGTCGGGTTGGTCTCATCCGGATCCGCCGTCGAACAGCTTGAACTGGTTTGCGTCTACCCTCGTGGTTGTGACTGAGAACCGGGATATCGCCGAGATCCTGCGGCGCGCCGCCGACGGAGGCCGGATCAGCCCCGAGGAGGCGTTGCTCCTCTACACCGACGCGCCGTTCCACGGGCTGGGCGAGGCCGCGGACGCCGCGCGTCGCCGCCGGCATCCCGAGAACATCGTCACGTACCTGATCGACCGCAACATCAACTACACCAACGTGTGCGTCACGGCGTGCAAGTTCTGCGCCTTCTACCGGGCCCCGAAGCACGAAGAGGGCTGGAGCCACGACACCGACGAGATCCTGCGCCGCTGCGGCGAGGCGGTCGAGCTCGGCGCCACCCAGGTGATGCTGCAGGGCGGCCACCACCCCGACTACGGGGTCGAGTACTACGAGGAACTCTTCCGCGCGGTGAAAGGCGCCTTCCCGGACCTGGTGATCCACTCGCTCGGCGCCAGCGAGATCGAGCATATGGCGAAGGTCTCCGGCACGTCGATCGAGGATGCCGTCGACCGGATCAAGGCCGCCGGGCTGGACTCGATCGCCGGCGCCGGGGCCGAGATGCTTCCCAAGCGCCCACGCACCGCGATCGCGCCGCTGAAGGAGTCCGGCGAGCGCTGGCTGGAGATCATGGAGGTGGCGCACCAGCGTGGGCTGGAGTCCACCGCCACCATGATGATGGGCACCGGCGAGACCAATGCCGAGCGGATCGAGCACATGCGGATGATCCGCGACGTGCAGGACCGCACCGGTGGCTTCCGGTCGTTCATCCCGTGGACGTACCAGCCGGAGAACAACCACCTCAAAGGCCGCACCCAGGCGACGAATCTGGAGTACCTGCGGCTGCTCGCGGTCGCCCGGCTGTTCTTCCACAACGTCAACCACCTGCAGTCCTCGTGGCTGACCACCGGCAAGGATGTCGGGCAACTCTCGCTGCACATGGGGGTCGACGACCTCGGCTCCATCATGTTGGAGGAGAACGTGATCTCCTCCGCCGGCGCCAAGCACCAGTCGAACCTGCTCGGGCTGATCCGCATGATCCGCAGCGCGGACCGGATCCCGGCGCAGCGCAACACCCTCTACGAGCACCTCACGGTGCACTGGACCCCCGAGGACGACCCCACCGAGGCGGACGCGGAGCGGGTGGTGTCGCACTACTCGTCGATCGCGCTGCCGTCCGGCGGGAGGGCGCATCCCGAGTTGAAGCTCATCGACGCCGGCTAGTCCCGGCCAGTCCCGGCTGGTCCCCACTTCGTGCCACACCAGCCGTCGCGGCCATCGATGACCGTGGCAGGTCCCCCTAGGGTTCCGAGCGAACCCAAGCCCGTACTGACAACCGAACACGGGGGATTGATGAGGCCGCAACGAACCGGGGCTCGCTTCGGCGTGCCCGCCGCAGCCGCGCTCGCCGCCGCTGCGCTCGCCGGAGCCGCGCTCTCCAGCCCGGCGCACGCCGAGGAGACGCCCAGCCCACAGGAGTCGCAGAGCTCGTCGCCGACGAGTTCGCCGACCACGAGGCCGGAGCCGACCCAGCCACAGCCGAAGCCCGCTGCCGCCGACATCGCGGTGCGGATCGCCACCGACAAGGTCGCGGTGGACTCCAAGGGCAAGGTGATGCGGGTCGACCTGGCCAACCACGGCCCGGACGCCGCTGACACTGTCACGTTGACTCTGGACCTGTCCGGCCTGAACAGCCAGGTCCAGGTGCTGCCGCACGAGGACAGGTCCTGCGCCCGGCAGAGCAAGACCATCACTTGTTCGTACGAGAAGATCCGGGCCGGCGCCACCAGGGTGACCGCGTTCAAGATCAAGCCGGTGGACGGCGCGAAGCCGGGCTCGGCCGGCACGGTGAAGGCCGCCGTCAAGGCCGGGAACGTGACCGACCCGGCGACGTCCAACAACACCGACAGCGCCGCGGTCCAGATCGTGGACTCCGCTGTGGACCTGGTGGCCGCCGCCGAGGACGTCGGCCCGGTCAAGCCGGGTGGGACCGGGGTGCTCACATGGGCGCTCGCGAACCAGGGCGACACCGCCGCGAAGGGGATCACGCTGAAGTTCTCGCTTCCGGCGTACGCGAAATTCACCGACTCCTACCGGGAGTGCACCTACAGCAAGAATCGGCGCGACATGGTGTGCGAAGCCCCTGACGCGGTGATGCAGCCAGGGCAGCTCATCATGTGGAACGACGAGGGCGTCCGGCCGGTGCACGTGAAGGTGGCCGCCGACGCGCCTGGGCCGATCAGCCTCGGACACGGCCAGTTCGTCGCCAGCGCTCACGGCGAGATCGAGCCGCAGCCCGTGGCGGCCTCGGGTGACACCGCCATGCTGGCCCCGGCCGAGAGCAGGTCGACGTCCCAGCGCCGGGCCAAGGACGTGGACGGCGACGACAACAGCGCGACGTTCGCGGTGCTCACCAAGGAGAACCCGGCCGACCTCGCGGTGTCGGCGAGCAAGGCCGCGGGCAAGGTCGGCGACACCGTTCAGGTGCGGGTCACCGTGCGCAACCACGGCCCCGCCGACGCCAACGGCTTCGAAGCGAAGATCGCGCTGCCGACCGGCACGAGGCTGGTGGGCGTTCCGAAGGCCTGCAGCCTGGACAAAGCGGACCGGACGCTCCATTGCCGGGCCGGCGACTTCCTCGACAAGGGGAAATCGGCGCACCAGGACCTGAAGCTGAAGATCAGCTCTGAGGAGCGGCAGCACGGCTGGGTGCGCGTGAGCACCAACCAGATCCCGGACCAGAAGCAGGGCAACAACAAGGCCGAGATCCGGATCGCGGAGCCGTCCGGCGGCAGCGGCGGCGGCCTGCCGGTCACCGGCGTCAGCCTCACGGCCGCGATCGGCGGCGGCGCGGCTGCGGTGCTGCTCGGCGCGACGCTGTTCCTGCTCGCGCGTCGCCGGCGCGCGGTGGACAACGCCGGCTGATTCTTCTCTGGCACGGCCTGGGCCGGGGTGCGGGCGACATGCCCACGCCCCGGCTCGCTGGTGAAATTCTGCAACCGGGTGCGGCGGCGGCGCGTGGTCCCTGTCGAGGTTCGCACTTCCACCACCCTGAACGGGGACTTCAATGAGCACACGACAGCGTCGGGCCGTGGCCCGCGTGGCCGCTGGCGCGGTGAGTCTCTTCGCCGCACTGGCGATGACAACTCTTCCGGCATACGCCGACGATCCGGCCGAGTCCTCGGAGAGCCCCAGCCCGAGCGCCTCCCCCGAGCCCACCCCGACCGACACGCCCCCGGCCAGCGAGAGTCCGGAGCCGGGGGACGGCGCCAAGCCCGCCGACCCTCCGTCGGGCACGCCGTCTGAGCCCGGCGACGCCCCGGAGCCGCCCGCCGGCGGTGACGGAGAAGCCGGCGAGGAGGACGAGGGGCCCCAGGTCGACCTCGCCGTCTCGACGCCCGGCTCGAAGGTCACCGTCGGATCGCCCGGCAAGTTTGTGCGGGTCGACGTGGACAACTGGAGCCCCAACCCGGCCAAGAACGTCCAGCTCACCGTGGAGGTCGGCGACCTCAGCGACCAGGTGGACGTCGAGCTGCCCGGTGAGGACTTCGAATGTGAGGTTGAGGGAAGCACGAGCGTCTGCCAGTACCCGGACCTGGCCGGCAACGACACCGACACGTTCGTCAACTTCAAGGTCACTCCGAAGCCGGACGCCAAGGAAGGGCCGGCGGGCACGGTGCGCCTGACACTGACATCGGACAACCCGGACTCCGACCCTGACAACAACAAGGCCGACGTGGAGATCGAGCTGGTCGGCCCGGGCCCGGACCTGACCGCCTACGCCGCCCAGGTCGGGCCGGTGAAGCCCGGCAAGACCGTGAAGCCGGACCTCGCGTTCGTCAACCAGGGCGACCAGCCGAGCGGGGGATTCTCGCTCACGATCACGTTGCCGCGGCACGCGTCGTTCACCGAGCGGGTGTCCGGGTGCTCGTACAGCTCGGGTGGCCGGAAGGTCTCCTGCGCCGACTCCGACTTCCCGCTCGAGCCGGGCGAGGGCGCCTTCCTGCACCCGGACGCGTTCCGGATCAAGGTCGCCAAGGGGGCTCCGGGGCCACTGGTGCTGGGGCGCGGCGCGTTCACGGTGCACCCGCTCGGCTCCGCGTCCAACGCGAAGGTCGCCCGCGACAACGGCTCGTCGCTGGTGAGCCGCACGGGTGGGGCGCGCGTGGCCGGCGCCGGTGACGCGGTCGAAGGCGACAACACCGTCACGTTCCCGGTGAAGACCAGCAAGAATCCGGCCGACCTCGCGATCAAGACCTCAACTGCGTACGGCGAGAAGGGCGACACCGTGAAGGTGAAGTTCACGGTTGTCAACCACGGTCCCGCCGACCTCACCCAGTTCCACTTCATGCTAACGGCGCCGGTCGGCACTGACATCAAGGGTGTGCCGTCGAACCTCGACTGCGGGCCGGAGGTCGGTGACGACATCGAGAACGGCGAGCTGGACTGCTGGTACCACCGTCCCCTCCCGGGCGGCAAGGCGGTGAGCGTCACCGTCGCGTTCGAGATCACCGCCGACGAGGTCGGCGACCATGGCCGGGCCAGGGTCTTCAGCGCAACCATCGGGGGCGACCCGAACCCGCGGAACAATCTCGTGAAGGTCCAGATCCTGCCGCCGGGCGCCGCTCCCGGCAGCGGCGGCGGCCTGCCGGTCACCGGGGCCAGCCTGGGCGGGCTGTTCGGCGCCGGCGCGATGGCGCTGCTGCTCGGCGGGGCGCTGGTGATGGTGGCACGCTGGCGGCGTACCCCCGCTGCGGTTACCGGGAGTTCGGGCGCCGCGGCTGCGTGATCACCGCACGCACGACGGCGAACAGGGCCGGGCTGACACAGCCCGGCCCTGTTTCTCGTCACCCGGTGTCCGGCTGGCAGAGTGACCAGCATGAGCCGCGCATCCCTGGACAAGCAGCCGCATGAGGTCGCCGCGATGTTCGACGGCGTGGCCCAGCGGTACGACCTGACGAACACCGTCCTGTCGTTCGGGCAGGACCGGTTGTGGCGGCGCGCCACCCGCGACGCGCTTGACCTGCGCCCCGGGGAGCGGTGCCTGGACCTCGCTGCCGGCACGGGCGTGTCCACCGAAGAACTGGCCGGCTCCGGGGCCGAGGTCGTGGGCGCCGACCTGTCGCTGGGGATGCTCGCCGCCGGCACGCACCGGGACGTGCCGCTGCTGGCGGCGGACGCGCTGGCGCTTCCGTTCGCCGACGGCGCGTTCGACGCGGTCACCATCTCGTTCGGGCTGCGCAACATCGTCGACACCGCCGCCGCGCTACGGGAGATGGCGCGCGTGACCAGGCCCGGCGGCCGGCTGGTGGTGTGCGAGTTCAGCCACCCGGTCTGGGGGCCGTTCCGCGAGGCGTACCTGAAGTACCTGATGGCGGGCCTGCCGGCGGTGGCGCGCGCAGTCTCCAGCAATCCCGAGGCGTACGTCTATCTTGCGGAGTCGATCCAGGCGTGGCCGGACCAGGCGGCGCTCGCGGCCCGGATCGGCGGCGCCGGCTGGCGCAAGGTGGCGTGGCGCAACCTCACCGGCGGCATCGTCGCGCTGCACCGCGCTGTCCGCGTGGGGTGACGGGGAGTGCCTTCGGCCAGCGGCGGAAGGCCGGTTAGGCATGCCTAACCGGCCGCGGGCAGGCGGCTCCCCCTAGACTGCACAGTCGGGGCTCGTGAAAGTCTTCACAAGCGGTCCGGCGGGCGAGCAGGGCGAGCAGGAGGGGTAGCTGTGAGCAGGCAACCCGAGCGAACGGGCTCCGACACCGCGGACGTGATCGTGGTCGGCGCGGGCCCCGGCGGCTCAGCGACCGCGTACCACCTGGCCCGCCACGGAGTGAACGTCCTGCTCCTGGAGAAGACGGAGTTCCCCCGGGAGAAGGTCTGCGGCGACGGCCTGACGCCGCGCGCCGTCAGGCAGCTGGTGCGGATGGGCGTCGACACCAGCGCCGACGGCTGGGTCGCCAACAAAGGGCTCCGGGTGATCGGCGGCGGCCTCCGGCTCCAGCTCGACTGGCCGGAGCTCGCCAGCTTCCCGGACTACGGGCTCACCCGTACCCGCATGGACTTCGACGAGATCCTCGCGCAGCGCGCCGTCCACGCCGGCGCCAAGCTGCAGACCTCCACCAACGTCACCGGCCCGATCTTCGACAGGGCGGGCCGCGTCGTGGGCGTGAAGGCGACTGCCGGTCCGGACAAGGAGCCCGTGGAACACCGGGCTCCGATCGTGATCGCCTGCGACGGGGTGTCGGGCCGGCTCGCGTTGAGCCTCGGCATCACCAAGCGCGAGGACCGTCCGATCGGCGTCGCGGTGCGCCGCTACTACCGCAGCCCCGCCCGCCACGACGACGACTACCTGGAGTCGTGGTTGGAGCTGCGCAGCAGTTCCAACCAGGACGAGGCGCTGCTGCCCGGGTACGGCTGGATCTTCGGGCTCGGCGACGGCCGCGTCAACGTCGGGCTCGGAGTGCTCAACAGCAGCGTCAGCTTCGGCAAGGCCGACTACCGCAAGATGCTGCTGGACTGGCTCGCGGGCACGCCCGACGACTGGGGTATGAACGACGAGGCGAACGCCGACGGCAAGATCCTCGGCGCCGCGCTGCCGATGGGCTTCAACCGGGTGCCGCACTACGCCCGGGGCATGATGCTGGTGGGTGACACCGGCGGCATGGTGAACCCGTTCAACGGCGAGGGCATCCCGTACGCGATGGAGAGCGGCGAGCTGGCCGCCGAGATCGCGGTGCAGGCGCTGGCGCGGCCCGCCGGCCCGGCCCGGGAACGGGCGCTGCAGCACTACCGGACCGAGCTGAAGGCCCGGTACGGCGGCTACTACCGGCTCGGCGGCTGGTTCGTGAAGCTGATCGGCAATCCCCAGATCATGCGGCTCTGCACCCGGCACGGGCTGCCGCACCCGATGTTGATGCGGTTCGTGCTGAAACTGCTGGCCAACCTCACCGACCCGCGGGACGGTGACGCGTCGGATCGCATCATCAACGCGCTGGTCAAGGCGGCTCCAGCGGTGTGAGGGGACTCGGGGCGCCCGCCGAAACGTGGTCGGCAGGTGCGCAATATGGTGAACCGATTTTGACAGGCGGAGACGAAGTAAGGAAGGACGGGAGGCAGAGGCGATGTCGCTCTCGCCGTACCTACCGATCGTGGGGCTGTTCGCCCTCGCGTTCGCGTTCGCGCTGTTCTCCGTGGCGATCGCGCCGTTGATCGGCCCCCGCCGCTACAACAAAGCCAAGCTCGAGGCGTACGAGTGCGGCATCGAGCCGACGCCGCAGCCTGTGGGCGGCGGTCGGTTCCCGATCAAGTTCTACCTGACCGCGATGCTGTTCATCGTCTTCGACATCGAGATCATCTTCCTGTACCCGTGGGCGGTGGCGTACGACGCGCTCGGCCTCTTCGGGTTCGTCGAGATGGTCCTGTTCATAGGCGCCGTCTTCATCGCGTACGCGTACGTGTGGAAGCGCGGCGGGCTGGACTGGGACTGAGGTAACGACTGATGGGCATCGAAGAGAAGATCCCCAGCGGGGTGCTGCTGACCTCGGTGGAGAAGCTGGTCAACTGGACCCGCAAATCCTCGCTGTGGCCGGCCACTTTCGGCCTGGCGTGCTGCGCGATCGAGATGATGGCCACCGGCGCCGCCCGGTACGACCTGGCGCGGTTCGGCATGGAGGTGTTCCGGGCCAGCCCCCGGCAGGCCGACCTGATGATCGTCGCCGGCCGGGTGAGCCAGAAGATGGGCCCGGTGCTGCGGCAGATCTATGACCAGATGCCGGAGCCCAAGTGGGTGCTGAGCATGGGCGTGTGCGCCAGCTCCGGCGGCATGTTCAACAACTACGCGATCGTGCAGGGCGTGGACCACATCGTGCCGGTCGACATGTACCTGCCCGGCTGCCCGCCGCGGCCGGAGATGCTGATCGACGCGATCCTGCGGCTGCACGACAAGATCATGGCAGAGCCGCTGGGTGAGCGCCGCCGCAAGATGATCGCGGAGTCCGGCGAGGCCGCGAAGCGGGTCGGCACAATCCCGTCCAGCTACCGCTACAACAAGGCCAAGCGTCGCGAGTGGCTGGCCGCGGAGCGCGAGGGCACGCAGGAGCAGCTGCGGATCGAGAAGTGGATGCAGGAGGGGGCTCACAAGTGAGCGCGGCGGACCAGACCCCCGGCGACCCCGTCCAGCAGCAGGCCGAGGCGCTGGACAGCGGCGAGCAGGTGGCCGAGAACGTGCCGACCAGCACCCCGTCCGGGCGCGGGATGTTCGGCGTCTCCGGCGCCGGCGACACCTCCGGGTTCGGCGGTCTGGTGCGGCGACGGCCGGTCATCGCCGGCGCCGAGCCCCCGTACGGCGGCTACTTCGACGAGGTCGTGGACTGCCTGCGCGACGCGCTGGCCGAGGCCGGCGCCGAGGACGACTGGATCGCCAAGATCGTGGTGGACCGCGGCGAGTTGACGCTGCACATCAGGCCCGAGCGGATCGCCGACGTCTGCCGGGTGATGCGCGACGATGACTCGCTGCGCTTCGAGCTGTGCTCCTCGGTGTCCGGTGTGGACTACCTGGACGAGGAGCGAAGGCTGCACGTCTGCTACCACCTGACGTCGATGACGTACCGCCGCCGGATCCGCCTGGAGACAGCGGTCACGGCGGAGGACCCGCACGTTCCGAGCGTGACCCAGATCTACCCGACTGCCGACTGGCAGGAGCGGGAGACGTACGACATGTTCGGCGTGGTCTTCGACGGGCACCCGAACCTGACCCGGATCCTGATGCCGGACGACTGGGAGGGCTACCCGCAGCGCAAGGACTATCCGCTGGGCGGGGTGCCGGTCGAGTACAAGGGCGCCGAGATACCACCACCCGACGAGCGGAGGGCCTACAAGTGACCGACGCGTACGCCCCGCATCGGGAGACCACCGAGGGGCGGATCTACAACGTCACCGGCGGCGACTGGGACACCGTGGTCGCCGGCGCGGACCCGATCGCCGAAGAGCGGCTCGTGGTCAACATGGGCCCGCAGCACCCCTCCACGCACGGCGTGCTCCGGCTGGTGCTGGAGCTGGAGGGCGAGACGGTCACCGAGACCCGCGCGGTGATCGGCTACCTGCACACCGGGATCGAGAAGAACACCGAGTACCGGAACTGGACCCAGGGCACCACGTTCGTCACCCGGGCCGACTACCTCGCGCCGATCTTCAACGAGACGGCGTACTGCCTGGCCGTGGAGAAGCTGCTCGGTGTGGAGGTCCCCGAGCGGGCGAACACCATCCGGGTGCTGATGATGGAGCTGAACCGGATCTCCTCGCACCTGGTCTGGCTCGCGACGATCGGCATGGAGCTGGGCGCCCTGTCGATGATGATCTACGGGTTCCGGGAGCGCGAGTACATCCTGGACATCTTCGAGCTGGTCAGCGGCCTGCGGATGAACATGGCCTACATCCGGCCGGGCGGCGTGTCCCAGGATCTGCCGGACGAGGCGATCACGAAGATCAAAGAGTTTCTGGAGTTCATGCCGAAGCGGATCGACTCGTACGAGGCGCTGCTGTCCGGCAACCAGATCTGGCAGAAACGCACTCACGGGGTCGGCTATCTTGACGTCTCCGGGTGCCTGGCGCTGGGCATCACCGGTCCGGTGCTGCGGTCCGCGGGGCTGGGCTGGGACCTGCGCAAGACGATGCCGTACTGCGGCTACGAGGACTACGAGTTCGACGTGGCAACCCACAACGGCGCGGACGTGTGGGCGCGGTACCAGGTGCGGCTCAATGAGATGCGGGAGTCGCTGAAGCTCGTCGAGCAGGCGCTGGACCGGCTCAAGCCCGGCCCGGTGATGGTGGAGGACAAGAAGATCGCCTGGCCCGCGCAACTCGCGATCGGCACGGACGGCCTCGGCAACTCCCTGGAGCACATCAAGAAGATCATGGGCCAGTCGATGGAGGCCCTGATCCACCACTTCAAGCTGGTCACCGAGGGCTTCCAGGTGCCGGCGGGCCAGGTGTACGTGCCGATCGAGGCGCCCCGCGGCGAGCTGGGCCTGCACGTGGTCTCCGACGGCGGCACGCGCCCGTACCGGGTCCACATGCGAGAGCCCAGCTTCGTGAACCTGCAGGCGCTCCCGGCGCTGTCGGAAGGCGGCCTGATCGCCGATGTGATCGCCGGTGGGGCTTCGTTGGACCCGGTGATGGGTGGGTGTGATCGATGACTGACGTGACCACTGAGGTGACGACCGCGGGGGACTTCTCCGAGGAGACCGTGGCGCGCGCGAAGGAGATCATCGCGCGCTATCCGCACTCCCGCTCCGCGCTGCTGCCGATGCTGCATCTGGTGCAGTCCGAGGAGGGGTACGTCAGTCCGCGCGGCGTGGCGTTCTGCGCGGAGACGCTGGGGTTGACCAAGGCCCAGGTGGGCGCCGTGGCGACCTTCTACACCATGTACAAGCGCCGCCCGGCCGGGGACTGGCTGGTCAGCGTCTGCACCAACACCATGTGCGGCGTGCTCGGCGGCGACCGGGCGTTCGAGGCGCTCTCGGAGTACCTCGGCGTGAAGCACAACGAGACCACCGAGGACGGCGCGATCACGCTGGAGCACGCCGAGTGCCTGGCGGCCTGCGACTACGGCCCGGTGATGACGGTCAACTACGAGTACTTCGACCAGATGGACGCCGGGAAGGCGCTGGACGTGGTGCGGCGGCTGACGGACGGCGAGCGCCCGGCGCCGAGTCGCGGCGCCCGGCTGTGCACGTTCAAGGAGATGTCGCTGCAGCTCGCGGGCTGGGACGACGACCGGAAGGGCGCGCTGGCCGACGGCCCCGCAGCCGAGCCCACCCTCGCCGGCAACCGGCTGGCCGCCGCGCACGGCATCTCGGTCGCCGGGTTCGACCCCACAACGCCTATTGCCTCGCCACAGGCGAGCGACCCGATCGGCCAGCAGCCCAGCGCCCCGGTCGCCGAGACCGAGCTCGCCGCCGAAGCCGGCCCTGGCGACGAGCAGCCGTACGGCGAGGGCTCGGCACGCGCGGCCGCCGACGGCAGCGGTCCCGAGGGCTTCCAGATCAAGGGGAACGAGAACTCGTTCCTCTACCACGCGCCGGAGAGCCCGCACTACGCGCGTACCAAACCGGAGATCTGGTTCCGCACCGCCGCGGACGCGGAAGCCGCCGGATTCACGTCCTGGAACGCCCCGGCCGAGGCGCGCGCCGAGGCGAAGGCCCGGGCCAAGGAGTGGAAGCAGGGAAAGGGAGGTGGCAGGTGAGCGAGCGAACGAGCCGGCACGGCGCCGCGCCGTCGCGCGAGGCGCTCGCGCAGCTCACGCCGGTGCTGACCAAGCGCTGGCTGTCGCCCACCGCGTGGCGCCTGGACACGTATGAGCAGCTCGACGGGTACACCGGGCTGCGCAAGGCGCTGACCGGGCGCGTCAACGGCAGCAGCGGCACGCCGGTGCACCCGGACGACCTGATCCAGCTGATCAAGGACTCCGGGCTGCGCGGCCGGGGTGGCGCGGGCTTCCCGACCGGCATGAAGTGGGGCTTCATCCCGCAGCACGATGGGAAGCCGCACTACCTGGTGGTCAACGCCGACGAGGGCGAGCCCGGCACGTGCAAAGACCTGCCGCTGATGATGGCCGACCCGCACTCGCTGATCGAGGGCATGATCATCGCGAGCTACGCCATCCGTTCCCACCACGCCTTCATCTACGTCCGGGGCGAGGCGGTGCACGCGGCGCGCCGCCTGCGCAACGCGGTGGCCGAGGCGTACCGCGCCGGCTTTCTCGGCAAGGACATCCTCGGCTCCGGCTTCGACCTCGACCTGGTGGTCCACAGCGGCGCCGGGGCGTACATCTGCGGCGAGGAGACCGCGCTGCTGGACTCGCTGGAGGGCTACCGGGGCCAGCCACGGCTGCGACCGCCGTTCCCGGCCACCCACGGGCTGTACTCCAGCCCCACGGTGGTGAACAACGTGGAGACGATCGCCAGCGTGCCGTACATCGTGCTGGGCGGCGCCGACTGGTGGAAGTCCATGGGCACCGAGAAGTCGCCGGGCCCGAAGATCTACTCCATCTCCGGCCGCGTGAACCACCCCGGCCAGTACGAGTGCGCGCTCGGCATCACGCTGCGGCAGCTGATCGAGCTGGCCGGCGGAATGCAGGACGGGCACGAGCTGAAGTTCTGGACCCCGGGCGGCTCGTCGACGCCGCTGCTGACCGCCGAGCACCTCGACGTGCCGATGGACTTCGAGGGCATGATGGGCGCCGGCACGATGCTCGGCACCACCGCGGTGATGGTCTTCTCCGATCAGGACTGCCCGGTGTACGCGACGTACCGCTGGATCGAGTTCTACGCGCACGAGTCCTGCGGCAAGTGCACCCCCTGCCGGGAGGGCAACTACTGGATGGTGCAGGTGCTGCGCCGCATCCTCTCGGGCGCGGGGACCCACGAGGATCTCGACACTCTGCTGGACACCTCCGACAACCTGCTGGGCCGATCGTTCTGCGCGCTTGGCGACGGCGCGGCCAGCCCGGTGCTCTCCTCGATCAAGTTCTTCAAGCAGGACTACCTCGACTACATCGAGCGGCGCCGGCCGCCGCTGCTGAAACCCGCTGCCGAGCTGGTGGGAGCTCACTGATGAGCGAGCGTCGCGAGCGAAACGACAGACTCAGCACGGCTGCGCCGGAGCAGGCCGTCGTGGACGGAGTCCACGTCACCATCGACGGGATCGAGGTCACGGTTCCGAAGGGGACGTTGCTGATCCGGGCCGCCGAGCAGACCGGCATCGCGATCCCGCGGTTCTGCGACCATCCGCTGCTCGACCCGGTGGGCGCCTGCCGGCAGTGCCTGGTCGAGGTGGAGGGGCAGCGCAAGCCGGTCGCCTCCTGCACTATCCCGGTCGCCGACGGCATGGTGGTCAACACCCAGCTCACCTCCGATGTCGCCAAGAAGGCGCAGGAGGGGATGATGGAGTTCCTCCTGATCAACCATCCGCTCGACTGCCCGATGTGTGACAAGGGCGGCGAGTGCCCCCTGCAGAACCAGGCGATGTCGGCTGGGCGGTCGGAGTCCCGCTTCCACGACGTGAAGCGCACGTACCCCAAGCCGATCGGGATCTCCACGCAGATCCTGCTGGATCGCGAGCGCTGCGTGCTCTGCGCCCGCTGCACCCGATTCTCCGAGCAGATCGCCGGCGACCCGTTCATCGAGCTGTTCGAGCGCTCCGCGTTGGAGCAGGTGGCGATCTACACCGACGAGCCGTTCGAGTCGTACTTCTCCGGGAACACTGTGCAGATCTGCCCGGTGGGCGCGCTCACCAGCGCCGACTACCGGTTCCGGGCGCGGCCGTTCGACCTGGTCTCCACGCCGAGCGTCGCCGAGCACGACGCGAGCGGCGCGGCGATCCGGGTCGACCACCGGCGCGGCAAGGTGATGCGCCGGCTGTCCGGCGAGGATCCCGAGTTCAACGAGGAGTGGATCAGCGACAAGGACCGCTTCGCGTTCAAGTACGCCACCGCGTTCGACCGGCTCACGGCGCCGATGGTGCGCGACCCGAGCACCGGCGAACTGCGCAAGGCGAGCTGGACCGAGGCGTTCCGGGTCGCGGCGAGCGGGCTGCGCCGGGCGCGCGAGGCGAACGGCGTCGGCGTGCTGGCCGGGGGGCGGCTCACCGTCGAGGACGCGTACGCGTACCAGAAATTCGCCCGGGTGGTGCTGGGCACCAACGACGTGGACTTCCGGGCGCGCCCGCACAGCGCGGAGGAGGCCGAGTTCCTCGGCTCCCGCGTCGTTGGCCAGCACCCATACCGACCCCCCGAGACCATGCGTCATTGGGCAGAACGGCCTCGAATGGTCTCGGAGGGTCGTCACACCGGCGGCGTGACGTACGGCGACGTGGAGAACGCCTCCGCGGTCCTGCTCGTGGGTCTGGAGCCGGAAGAGGAGTGCCCGACGCTGTTACTGCGGCTGCGCAAGGCCGCCCGGGCGCACAAGCCGCCCGTCTACGCGGTCGCGCCGTTCGTGACTCGCGGTCTGGAGAAGTGCGACGGGACGCTGGTGATGACCGGCCCCGGCGCCGAGACCGACGTGCTCGACCAGATGGCCGCGCGCGCGTCGGACACGAGCGAGGCGGCCCGGCCCGCGGCGACCGCGCTGCGGGAGGCCGGCGCGGTGATCCTGGTCGGCGAGCGGCTCGCCGCTGTGCCGGGCGCCTTGTCGGCGGTGGGCCGGCTGGCGCAGGCCTCCGGCGCGCGGGTGGCGTGGGTGCCACGCCGGGCCGGCGACCGGGGCGCGGTCGACGTCGGCTGTCTTCCGACCCTGCTTCCGTACGGCCGCATGGTCGACTCCGCCTCCGGCCGCCGCGAGATCGAAGCGCACTGGGGCCTGGTGGGGGGCACGCTGCCGGACCAGCCCGGCCGGGACACCGCCGAGATGCTGGTGGCCGCGGCCGACGGGCGGCTCTCCGCGCTGGTGGTCGGCGGCGTGGACCCGGCGGACCTGCCGGACCCCGCGGCCGCCGAGCGGGCGCTGGACACGGTGGACTTCCTGGTGTCGCTGGAGCTGCGCAACAGCGCGGCAGCGCGCCGCGCTGATGTGGTGTTCCCGGTCGCCCCGGTCGTGGAGAAGGCCGGGACGTTCCTCAACTGGGAAGGCCGGGCGCGCGGCTTCGAGGAGGTCCTGCGCACCGGCGCGCTCAGCGACGGCCGCGTGCTCGACGAGCTGGCCGCGGAACTCGACGCCCCGATCGGTGTCGCCGACCCGCGGCGGGTGCGCGCCGAGCTGACCGCGTTGCCGGACAGCACGGCCCCGTCGCCGGAGCCGCCCACCGAGTACGGCGCGCCACCGCCGCAGCCGGAGTCAGGTCAGGCGGTGCTCGCGACCTGGCACCACCTGCTCGACCTGGGCAGCCTGCAGGACGGCGACGACTACCTCGCCGGCACCGCGCGCACGCCGGTGGCGCGGCTGTCGGCCGCCACGGCCCAGGAGATCGTGGCCGCATCGGGAGGCCGGGTCACCGTCAGCACCGGGACCGGCTCGGTCACGCTGCCGCTGGCCGTCACCGACATGCCGGACCGGGTGGTGTGGTTGCCGACGAACTCGCCCGGCTCGACGGTGCGGCGCACCCTCGGCGTGGACGCCGGAGCGCTGGTGCGCATCGCGCCCGCGACCGAAGCTCCGGCCGCTGAGACGGAGGTTTGACCGATGATCGACGTCTGGTGGCTGCTGATCCTGAAAGTGGTCGGGATCTTCGCCTTCCTGGTGCTGGTCACACTGTTCACGATCTGGTTCGAACGCCGGGTGGTGGGCCGGATGCAGCACCGTCCCGGCCCGAACCGGGTGGGGCCGTTCGGCCTGCTGCAGAGCCTCGCGGACGGTCTGAAGCTGGCGTTCAAGGAAGACATCCTGCCGCGCGGTGTGGACCGCTGGGTGTTCGTGCTCGCCCCGGTCATCTCCACCACGGCGGCGTTCACCGGTTTCGCGGTGATCCCGTTCGGCCCCGAGGTGAGCATCTTCGGCGAGCAGACATCGCTGCAGCTCGCCGAGGTGCCGGTG
Source organism: Micromonosporaceae bacterium (assembly GCA_009380105.1). Classification (GTDB taxonomy): domain Bacteria; phylum Actinomycetota; class Actinomycetes; order Mycobacteriales; family Micromonosporaceae; genus WHSM01. The sequence continues at coordinate 2,610 of WHSM01000032.1, read as the reverse complement.
GGTGTGCTGGTCGTGCTCGCGGCGTCCGCGATGGGCGTGTACGGCGTGGTGCTCGCCGGCTGGTCGTCCGGCTCGACGTACCCGCTGCTGGGCGGCATGCGCAGCGCCGCGCAGATGATCTCGTACGAGATCGGCATGGGTTTGTCGATCGTGGCCGTGTTCATGGCCGCGAGCACCCTGTCGACCCGGGAGATCGTGGCGGCGCAGGCGGACGGCACGCCGTACCAGCTGCTCGGCATGGACGTGCAGCTTCCCAGCTGGTATGTGCTGCTGCTGTTCCCCAGCTTCCTGATCTTCATGATCTCGATCGTGGGCGAGACGAACCGCGCGCCGTTCGACCTGGCCGAAGCCGAGAGTGAGCTGGTCGGCGGGTTCCACACCGAGTACTCGTCGCTGAAGTTCGCGCTGTTCTTCCTCGCCGAGTATGTGGCGATGGTGGTCATGTCCGGTCTCGCGGTGACCATGTTCCTCGGCGGGTGGCACGCGCCGTGGCCGCTGTCGCTGTGGGGCGAGGCCAACACCGGCTGGTGGCCGTTCCTGTGGTTCACGCTGAAGGTGATGGGCTTCCTGTTCATGTTCGTGTGGCTGCGCGGCACCCTGCCCCGGCTGCGGTACGACCAGTTCATGCACCTCGGCTGGAAGGTGCTGGTGCCGGCCAGCCTGGTGTGGATCATCGCGATCTCCGGCATCCGGTCCGCGGCGCGGGACGAGGGCGACCGGGCGTTGTGGCTCACCGTGCTCGGGCTGGTCTTCATCGCGGCGCTGCTGGGGTACCTGTGGCCGCGGCGCCGCCCGGTCCCGCCGGCGACGGCGGACTCCGGCGCGGGCGGCTTCCCGGTGCCGCCGCTGGACCTGGTCGTGCCGCCGAACCCTCGCGCCAAGCGGCTGGCGGCGACCCGCGCCGGCACGGGGCCGGCATCCGGCTCCGGCGAAGGCGCTGACGACGAGAAGGAGGTGTGAGGCGTGCTCGACGCGATCAAGGGATTCGGAGTCACCTTCTCCCACATGTTCAAGAAGGTGGTGACCGAGAAGTACCCGGAGGTGCGCAAGCCCGCGGCGCCCCGCTACCACGGCCGGCACATCCTCAACCGGCACCCGGACGGGCTGGAGAAGTGCGTCGGCTGCGAGCTGTGCGCGTGGGCCTGCCCGGCCGACGCCATCTACGTCGAGGGCGCCGACAACACTGACGAGGAGCGCTACTCCCCGGGTGAGCGGTACGCCTCCGTCTACCAGATCAACTACGCGCGCTGCATCTTCTGCGGCCTGTGCATCGAGGCCTGCCCGACCCGTTCGCTCACCATGAGCAACGAGTACGAGCTGGCCAGCGACAGCCGCGCGGACCTGATCTTCACCAAGGAGCAGCTGATGGCGCCGCTGCTGGAGGGTATGGAGCAGCCACCGCACCCGATGCGCCTCGGCGACTCGGAGAAGGACTACTACGTCAACGCGCTCGGCAACCCGGGCACGTCGGCGGGCGCCGAGCGGGCTGCTTCGTCGGAGCAGCAGGCGACATCGCAGGGAGGTGCGGTGTGATCCTCGCGCAGACCGTCGCCGCCGCGGGTCCGGCGCTCGACGCCGCGCCCGCGCTCGCGGCCGCGGGCGACGTGAGCGTCGGCGAGCAGGTGGTGTTCTGGATTCTCGCCCCGGTCGCGCTCGGCGGCGCCATCGGCATGGTCGCCGCGCGCAACGCGGTCCACTCGGCGTTGTTCCTGGTGACCACGATGTTCGCGCTCGCGGTGTTCTACGTGCTGCAAGCCGGGCCGTTCATCGGGATGGTGCAGATCATCGTCTACACCGGCGCGATCATGATGCTGTTCCTGTTCGTGCTGATGTTGGTCGGCCGTGAGGCCTCCGACTCGTTGATAGAGACCCTGCGCGGCCAGCGGATGGCGGCGATCGGCCTCGGGATCGGGTTCGCGCTGCTGGTCGCCTCCGCGCTGACCCGCGGTCTCGGCGCGGTCAGCGCGCAGGGCCTGGAGGAGGCGAACCGGGGCGGGAACGTCGAAGGCATCGCCGCGGTGCTGTTCACCCGGTACATCTTCGCGTTCGAGGTCACCAGCGCGCTGCTGATCACCGCGGCGGTCGGGGCTATGGTGCTGGCGCACGTGGAGCGCCCCAAGGGCATGAAGGTCAGCCAGAAGGAGCGTTCCCGGGCCAGGTTCGCCGAGGGCAGCTACCCGGGCATGAAGGCCGGCCCCGGGGTGTTCGCCACGTCCGACTCGGTCGCCACGCCGGCGCTGCTGCCGGACGGCGGCGAGTCCGACCGCAGCATCTCCCGCGTGGTGCCGGCCCGCGGGCTGACCTCCGCCGAAGCCGCCCCGAAACACACGGAGAGGTGAGGGCAGCATGACTCCGACCCACTATCTCGTGCTCTCCGCCGCGCTGTTCACCATCGGCGCGATCGGTGTGCTGATCCGCCGCAACGCGATCGTCGTGTTCATGTGCGTGGAGCTGATGCTCAACGCAGCGAACCTGAGCCTGGTCACGTTCAGCAGGATCAACGGCAACCTGGACGGCCAGATCATGGCCTTCTTCGTGATGGTGGTCGCGGCCGCCGAGGTGGTGGTGGGCCTGGCGATCATCATGGCGATCTTCCGCACCCGCCGATCG
>WHSM01000074.1 GCA_009380105.1 Micromonosporaceae bacterium | reverse complement strand
CACGATCGGCCGTGGTCAACGCGACCGGCCGCTTCTTCTGCGACGGCACAACTGTCCTGACTGGCAGAGGGGAAGGGGAAGATCTGCCATCACCAACCTCCCAACCAGACACTCCAGAACTAAGCAGCGACACGCTACTAGTTCGCTCATGATCTGCGGCACTGGGCCCTAAGGCACACGCTCCGTCGCGTCGGACGTGTCTGAGCGCCCAGTGCCACAGATCATGAGCATGAGCGACGAAACCGGCGAACGTTGTGGTCACCCACCAGCCAGCGCCGGGGACTGACGGTGCCTACGGAGCGACTCGACGGCGGGCGTGTGCTGGAGGCGATCGCGGGCTTGGACAGCACCCGCAGCACGGCGGCGTGGTTCACCGCGATCACCTTCGTGGACGCTGCCGGCTCCTGGAAGACAGCGGGCGCCGTCGTGACTATGTGGTGGTGTCGGGGGTCGGTCCGGTGATGGCGACGAGGTCGGTGTTGGCTCTCGGGGCCCAGAATCGCTCCACATGTTCCAGGCTCTGGGACGAGACCAGGGTGTGGTGGCTTGAGTCGGCCGACAGCACGTATGCGGAGCCGTCGGGGACTTCGAGCACCCACCAGGCAATGCCCTCCTCCGGGCGCTCCTTGACTTGTTCGGGGCGGTAGAGCGCGAACACCCGGGGTGGCCGGCTCAGCGTCACCGTCTCGAGCTCGGGCGCGCTGTCATCCTGGCCGTGGTTCGCCTCGTCTTCTCTGCCTGTCCGGCCTGTGGCCTGGTCGTGGCTGCCTTCCCTGTCGCCTGCTGGGTCGGCTGCCTGTTGTGCCTGGTCGGTTGTGTGGTCGGGTTTCGGGTCGGGGCTGGTTTCGTGGTAGACAGGGTCCGCGTCGGGTTGTGGGGAGTGCGTCATTTGTGGTGCTCCTTCCGGCGTCTCGCGCCGGGGTGGGGTAGAGGCTGTCCAACCGTTCCCCGCCCCGGCGTCACTTCTGGCTCTGGCCGAACTCTTCGCGGCGATCACCGCACTTCGTCAAGAACCTCTAGATCGTGACCGTTGCCACACCGGGAGCATCGCAATAGATTGGGCGGAACGCAAGTTTGGCTTCTTGGATATTCAAAAAATGCCAACGTTTGGGGTGAGTGAGTGATGGCGAAGCCGTCCCCGACGCTGCGTTCCCAGTGGCTGGGTCAGCAGCTACGGTTACTCCGGGAAGAGGCTGGGTTGACCTTGAAGGAGGTTGGCCAGTATGTGCAGCGTGACCCGTCTTCTGTGAGTCGGATGGAGGCCGGCGTCCACCCAGCGCGACTGCCGGATGTGCTCGCCTATCTCGATATCGCTGGGGTGGAAGACCCAACTCGCCGTGAAGAACTCAAGCAGATGGGCCGGGACATCTGGCAGAAGGGCTGGTGGACCGGGTATGCCGAGGATGTCGCCGCCAGCCTGATCGACCGAGTGTGGCTGGAGAACCGGGCGCGTGCCATCCGCTCGTACCATCTCGTGATCCCCGGCTTGCTCCAGACGCATGATTACGCCGAAGCAGTGATCCGCGCGGAGGATCCCGATGCGTCCGACGCGCTGGTGGCCCGGTTTCTGGAGGTTCGCATGCGCCGGCAGCAGATCCTTGATCGAGAAGACCCACTTGGACTTCATGTTGTGCTCGATGAGATGGCACTTCGTCGCCCATCTAGCTCACAAGAGATCTTGCGGGATCAGCTTGGTCATCTCATCGAGGTCGTCGGCCAGGCCAACGTCGAGATTAGGGTTCTGCCTGTCGATGCCGAGTCTCATCCTGGTCTCCGTGGTCCGTTTGAGTTGTTCGAAATGCCAGAGCCCTACACCGAGGTGGGCTACGTGGAAGGGCAGGCGGGCGAGATCTTCGTGGAAGGCGCAAAGGCCGACCGGCTGCGGCGGAAGTACGATGGTCTATGCGCGTTCGCGCTCGATCGCGACGCGTCGGCCGCGTTGATCACCAAAGCAGCAGAAGATCTGGAGTAACCCGATGACCGAGATGTGGCAGGACGTGGACCTGTCCCGGGTCGCCTGGCACGTCAGCACCCGAAGCAGCGACACAGGCGGCAACTGCGTGGAGGCGGGGTCGTTGCCGGACGGCTCTGGCCGGATCGCGGTGCGCCACAGCCATCACCCCGATGGCCCGGCGATCATCTACACCCGCGGCGAGTGGGACGCCTTCCTCGCCGGCGCCCGCGACGGCGAGTTCGACTTCGCCGACTCAAGTCGTCTCGCCTAGATCCGCGGTCCGACACGAACAGGGTGACCGCCTTACGCGGCGCCGAGGCGAGTGGCGAATTCGTGGAGGCCGGCCATGGCTGGGGTGGTGGGTGCGGTGAGCAGGCGTCCGGCGAGGGCGCGGGCCTTGGGCTGGGCGCGCACCTCTTCGGGTGCGGCGGTCTCTGCGATGCGCAGCGCTCGGTAGCACGCGGCAGGCTTGCCCCACTGGTCGAACGCGCGGGCCACGTCGATCCAGTACCGGGCCTGCCGCTCGGGTAGTCGGATGGCGCCGGTGCGCACCTGGCGGGCGTAGTCGATTGCGGTGCCGGCGTCGCCGAGCCGCCAGGCGGCCGAGATGCGGTGAAGCAACACTTCAGTGGGGCCGAATGCGGTCCAACGCTCATTGCGGTCACGGCCCAACCGGACGGCTGTCAGCTCTGCTTCGTCGAGCAGTTCAGTGCTGCGGGACCGGTTACCGGCTTGGGCGGCGGCGTAGCCGGCGTTGCACAGCAGCGTCCCGTACAGGGACAGGTGTTCGGCGCTGACGGCCGAACCGGACAGCGGCAGCGAGTCTGCGGCTTGGAGCGCGAGTTCTCCAGCGGTGTCATAGCGGCCGGCGCCGCGCAGCAGGGTGGCGACATTGCGGGTGACGCTGGCGATCACCGCCGGGTCATTCGCTCGGCGCGCCGCGGTGAGCGCGCGGTCAGCGGCGAGCCAATCCAACCCGGTGATCTTGAGCTTGATACAGACGTGTACGGCCGTGTTGTACAGCTCGGCAGCCACTCCTGGCTCGGCCGTGCCGCCATCGACGGCGGTGAGCAGACCGGGCAGGCGGGCGGTGAGCGCCCGGTATCGGCTGGCTTGGAAGTCGGCACGGACACCGGCGAGCCCGGCGCGCAGCGCGGTCGGGCCGATCTCCACCGCAGGGCCGGGGCGGCGCAGCAGAACCTGCTCCAGCCCGGCGACCAGATCGCCGGCCGGATCACTCGCCGCCGTGGTGCCGGACGCCGAATCCGTGGGCAGGAGCGGGACGGTGGCCAGGCCGGCGAGACCGCCGCCGAGCGCACCGAGGACGTCGCGACGCCGCACCGGGTCGTCACCGCCCTCCCGTGCCAGCTTGCCTGGTGTTCCCGTGAGCTTATCGGCGGCCCCCGGGATCCGCCTGGCCACCACGCCGACCTCGGCCAGCCCGAACAGGCGAGGCGGGATGTCGAACGCGGCGGCGAGTCGCCGCAGCACTGTCACGTCAGTCAGCGGGCGCTTGCCCGATTCCATCCGCGACAGGGTGGACGCCGAGTACCCGACCCGGCGACCCGCAGCCTCCAGGGTGAGGCCAGCGGCGGTGCGGGCCAGTCGCAGCAGCACACCATACTGCCCCACCTCGGCGGCCTCGGCTGCGGCGAGCAGCCGGCTCCAGCTCGGCTCCGTGGTCATGCCGGTGACCTCCCCAACCGCGCGGAATGTCCGTGTTTCCCAGAGTGACCGAGGCTTTGCGTGATCTGCAAGCGGCTTGCTGACACCGCCCGATCGTCTGGCGCTGGGCTCGCTGACTGGGTTGGGCTGGACGCGGATACCCCGTACCTGCGGGGTGCCGCTGCTTTCCCTTCGACAACCCGTTGGAGGCCGTCATGGTCCACCCGTCCGCCCCTACCGTGCCGACACCGGTCACCGCCGCCGACCTAGCCCGCGCCGGGCTGTTGGAGGCCGTGCCCGGCTGCGTGATCAGCCCACACGCCGTGTTCGTCCCTGCCGACACGCTCGGCGCCCTGCGTCCGATTCTTCTCGGCGCCCGCTGCACTGTGGCCGCTGGCGCCGTGCTGCACGGCGGCACCCAGCTCGCCACCGGTGTGCGGGTCGAGGAGCACGTCGTGGTCGGCTCCCCGGAGTACGGCTACGCCGTGCGCAACGTCTACCCCGGCACTGGTGAGCCCACCATCATCGGCGAGGACGTGGTGCTGCGTGCCGGCGCCATCGTCTACGCCGGCGTCACGATCGGTGCCGCCACCGTGGTCGGACACCACACACTGCTGCGCAGCCACGTGGTAGTCGGCATCGACAGCCAGCTCGGCCACAACCTCACCATCGAGCGGGAGACCCGCATCGGCGACGGGGTGCGCATGTCGCCCGGCACGCACCTGACCGCAGCGACCGAGGTCGCCAACGGCGCATTCCTGGGTGCCGGCGTGCGCACCATCAATGACAAGCAGCTCGTCTGGCGCGACCCTGACAACCAGATTGAACTTGCCCCATCACGCTTTTTGGAGGGCTGCAAGGTCGGATCTGGAGCCACGATCCTGGCCGGCATCACCATTGGCGCGCACGCCCTCGTCGGCGCCGGCGCGGTGGTCACCCACGATGTCCCGCCACACGCCACCGCCTACGGCGTTCCTGCCCGCATCCACACTGCCGGAGGCCAGTCATGAACGCGATGGACTGGCTGGAGCCGTTACGCCCACTCCTTCCCGACCTTGCCAGCGACGACTGGGCAAGGCTGGCCCGGCTCGATGCCCTTCTCGATCAGCTCACCGCCCCGGGTCCGGATGTAGCGCAGGCGGTCCGGTCGGCGTATCTGCTTCAGGTCCGCCAACAACTGGCCGGCGCCGGGTACGCGACACTGACCGTGCCTGCCGCGCACGGCGGCGCCGCCCGCCCGGCGGTGTCTCAAGCCCTATCGCAGTTCGTGTGCGGCTGGCACGACCTCGATCTGCGCGACGCCACCGGCCTCGGTCACGGCGCGCTTCTGCTCGGCGCCGCCGGCGCTGCGGTTCGCGACCGGTGGCTGGCCCGGTTGGCGGCCGGTGATCTGGTGGGCATCGCCGCGACCGAGCGGCATGGCGGCAGCCGCATCCAGGAGATCACCACCCGCGCCACGCTGGCCCCACGCGGCCGGTGGCTGATCTCCGGCGAGAAGACTTGGGTGTCGCGGCTGGGCGAGTCCGCCGGGTGGGTGGTGTTTTTCCGCGACCCAGATGGGCGGGTCAGCGCGGCGATCATCGACGCCGCCGCGCCGGGCCTTCAGTGGGAAGCGATCCAACCCGCCGGGCTGGCCGGCTGGAGTTGGGGCGTTCTTCGTCTGCACCAGGCGCCCGTCAATCCCGGCACCGACCTGATCGGGTCGCCTGGCGCCGGACTCGCCGTGTTCCGCGAGCACTTCGCCAGGTTCCGGCCGCTGGTGACCGCCACCGCGCTGGGTGCCGCAGCCGGCGTGCACGCTACGGTGGCGGAGGCTCTGGCCGCCCGGGTGCGGGTCGGGATGTTGCCGCGGGTCCGGGACAACGCGCTGATCGCCCTCGGCCGTAACTACGCCAGTCTCACCGCTGCGCTGCTCGCCAGCCTTGCCACCGTCGCACTTGGCGGGGCCGGCGATGTGCGGGCCGATCTGTGGGCGCGGGTCGGGAAGGCGTACGGCGTGGAGACCGCGCTCTCCGCGGTCGATGAGTTGGCGCCGCTCGTTGGCGCCGCCGGCTTCACCGCCGACAGCCCTCTGGCGAAGGCACGCGCGGACCTGGCTGCGTTGCGCTACGCCGACGGCATCCATGACAGCCTGTACCGCTCTGGCGGCAAGACCCTGCTCACTGACCGGCCCGAACAGGTCACCACGGTCACCCATCTTCCGGTGCCGAGTGAGCAGGATGCCGTGCTGCCGACCAGTGCGTGACATGGGGCCACGTCAGCCGACCGGGGCGCCGTTCTCCAGGTACACCGTCTGGCCTGCCGTCCGCGCCGCCACACACGCGGCCACGCGGCGGGCCAGCAGCGGCGACAAGCGTTGCCTCACCTCTTCGGCGGTGCAGAACGCGAAGCCGCGCAGCTCGTCGGCCGGCACGCTGATCGCCGCAACCTCCTCGGCTGATAGAAGCCCGCCGTCGAACACCATCATCAGACCTTCGGCACGGTCGGGGCGCGGCGGCACCCAGTCAACGGCAAGCAGGCCACCGATCGGCGGGGAGAGACCCAGTTCCTCCTTCAACTCCCGGATAGTCGCGTCGCGGGGCGACTCGTCGGCCTCCACGGCGCCGCCGGGGACTTCCCAGTACGGCTTGTACGTCGGCTCCACCAGCAACACCCGGCCGCCCGCGTCGAAGAACAGCACCCCGGCGCCCATCCGCTTGCGCGGCAGCGTAGCGGTGTAGTCGGCTGGAGCAGTCTCGCTCGTATCGGTCACCCGGCGCACCCTACTCCGGTGCCCACGTCAGATATCCTGGCTAAAGTCACTTGGTGACCTGCCCGGCCTTGGCTGGCGCCAATGTCCTTGGGTCTGAGGTGAGCAGTCGATGAGATGCATCGGGCAGCGCAGGCCGGGAACCGTGGTGAACTTCTTATCCACTGTCATCAGCGGCACGTCGAGCAGCTCGGCCAGCGCCGCGTAGGTGGCGTCGTGGGGCCACATGTTGTGGCGCAGTTGCCAGATGCGCGGCGTGTGCTCGTAGCGGCGGATGTCCATCCGGCCCAGCAGTTGCAGCGCGCGTTCGGCTTCGTCTTCAGGGAGCCTGCCGCCTCGTGTCAGGCCGCGCAGGGCGGCCATGCACTCCAGGTCGATGCCGTGGGGCGCGGCGAGGGTCTGGGCCGACGCTGTCGTTCGCACCCGGTCGGCTCTGGCGTCGCCGCCGACCAGGAACTCCACCAGCGCGGAGGTGTCGATGACGATCACCAGCGTCCCCGACGGGCCTCGTCGATAGCGGACAGCACGTCATCAGAGGTCACGGCAGACCTGGCCGCTATCTCCTGGCCTTGGCGGCTGCTTCTTCCGTGGTCAGCGTGGCGGCTTCACGGTCGAGGTCGGTCACTGCGGCGTCGCGATCGACTCCGCGGCCGACATGGACATTCTGTTCGGCGACATCCCGCTGGGCGAGGTCACCACCTCGATGACCATTTCCGGCCCCGCGGTGCCGATCTTCGTGATGTACTTGGCGGCCGCCGAGCGGCAGGGCGCTGATCTGAGCAAGCTGGACGGCACGCTGCAGACAGACATCTTCAAGGAGTACATCGCGCAGAAGGAATGGCTCTTCCCTCCGGAGCCGCACCTGCGTCTGATCGGCGACCTGATCGAGTACTGCGCCGCTGAGATCCCGCGTTACAAGCCGCTGTCGGTCTCCGGCTACCACATCCGCGAGGCCGGCTCGACGGCCGCGCAGGAGTTGGCGTTCACGCTCGCCGACGGCTTCGGCTACGTCGAGTTGGGCCTGTCCCGGGGCTTGGACGTCAACAGGTTCGCGCCGGGTCTGAGCTTCTTCTTCGACTCCCATCTGGACTTCTTCGAAGAGATCGCGAAGTTCCGCGCCGCCCGGCGGATCTGGGCCCGCTGGCTGCGCGACGTGTACGGCGCCACGGACGAGCGGGCGCTCTGGCTACGCTTCCACACCCAGACGGCGGGAGTGTCGCTGACCGCGCAGCAGCCGTACAACAACGTGGTGCGCACCGCCGTGGAAGCGCTCGCCGCGGTGCTCGGCGGCGCCAACTCGCTGCACACCAACGCGTTGGACGAGACCCTCGCGCTGCCGACCGACGAGTCCGCCGAGATCGCGCTGCGGACCCAGCAGGTGCTGATGGAGGAGACCGGGGTCGTGAACGTCGCCGATCCGCTCGGCGGCTCCTGGTACGTCGAAGCGCTCACCGACAAGATCGAGGCCGAGGCCGAGCAGGTTTTCGCCAAGATCAAAGAGATGGGCGCCGACCGCGCCAGCCATCCTGTCGGGCCGATGACCTCCGGGCTGCTGCGGGGCATCGAGGAGGGGTGGTTCATGGCGGAGATCGCCGACGCCGCCTTCGCGTACCAGCAGGCCCTGGAGAAGGGCGACAAGAAGATCGTCGGCGTCAACTGCCACACCAAGACCGTGGAGGAACCGGTCGAGATCCTGCGGATCTCGCACGAGGTGGAGCTGGAGCAGAAGCGGGTGCTCGGACACCGGCGCGCGGAGCGGGACCAGGCGGCCGTGGACGCCCCGTTGGCCCGCATGGTCGAGGCCGCGCGTGCCGAGGAGAACCTGATCCCGTCGATGCTCGACGCCGCGCGTGCCGAGGCGACCCTCGGCGAGATCTGCGACGCGCTGCGCGCGGAGTGGGGCGAGTACCGGGAGCCGGCGAGGTTCTAACCCTCGTCGATGAAGTGACGGTCGGCCCGGTCGCAGGTCCGGTTCGCGGCGACGGGTCTTGACAGGGCCCCTCCGACCTGAAAGACCTAACCGTTGCCCCGCAGGTATGAATGCCTATTGAACTGGAAGGCGTGAAAAGTCCCATGAACTTCCTCATCGCCGTAATCATCGGTGCCGTCGTCGGGGGAATCGGCGGGTTCGTGCTCCGTAGCAAGCAACCCAACGCGATCTGGCTCGCCCCGGCGCTCGGCGTCGTCGGCGCGCTGGCGGCCTCCGCCCTCGCGACCGCGGTCGGTGACCCCGGGTACGGGTGGAAGGAAGCAACCCTGCAGGTCGTCATGGCCGTCGTCGGGGTTGGCGTCGTCGGGTTCCTCGCCATCCGTGGCGGTCAGTCTGGTGACGCGGCCAGCACCACCACGTAACCACGTACGGTAACGGCGGCCGTCACGGGATTCCGGTCCCGTGGCGGCCGCCGTGTCTGTGGCGCCGGGGTGCCTGGCACCGTGCGCTGGGTAAGGGGTGGGAGACTGTTTCTCATGAGCCAGCGCAGTATGCGAATCAACAGGCACAGCCGGTACCAGGCAGGTGTGGCCGGATGAGGGCGGACGATCCCCACGCCGCGGCCGCGGCGTTCTCCCGCGGCGCGGTCGACCTGTCAGCGCTGAAAGCCGGCCCGGCGCCGGCCAGCCCGTCCGGGGGCGGTGGGCCGCGGCCGGACGGCGAGGCGGCCGGCCCTCCGAACGGCTCCGCCGGCGGGGTCACGATCATCGACGTCACGGAGGCGACGTTCCAGAGCGAGGTGCTGGAACGGTCCCTGCACACCCCGGTGGTGATCGACTTCTGGGCCGAGTGGTGCGGGCCGTGCAAGCAGTTGTCCCCGATCCTGGAGAAGCTCGCCGTCGAGGGCGCCGGCCGCTGGGTGCTCGCCAAGATCGACGTCGACGCCAACCAGCGGATCGCCTCGGCGTTCCGGGTGCAGAGCATTCCGACTGTGTACGCCGTGATCGGCGGCCAGCCCGTGGACGCGTTCATGGGCGTGATCCCCGAGACCCAGCTCCGGCAGTGGATCGACGCGCTGATGCAGGCGGCGCAGCAGGCCGGGCTCCAGGGCGGCGACGCCGCGGACGGGCAGGCGGCGCAGGCCGGCGAGGGAGCCGAGGGAGCCGAGGGAGCGGAACCCGCGGAGCCCGAGCTGCCGGACGACCCCGCCACCGACGCGCTCGCGGACGGCGACCTGGACAAGGCCGAGGAGCTCTACAACAGGGCGCTGGCCGAGAACCCGGCTGACGGCTCCGCGGAGGCGGGCCTGGCGCAGGTGAGGTTGTTGCGGCGCACCGAAGGGCTGGACCCGGACCAGGTGATCGCCGAGGCCGCCCAGCGCCCCGAGGACGTCGAGTCCCAGTCCCGCGCCGCCGACGTCGAGGTCCTGTCGGGCCTCGCCGAGCGGGGCTACGCCCGACTGGTGGAGCTGGTGCGCCGCACCAGCGGCGAGGAGCGCGATGCCGCCCGGGCACACCTGATCTCGCTGTTCGCGATGGCCGACCCCGACGACCCGGCCGTGGCGCAGGCACGGCGCGACCTCGCCAACGCGCTGTTCTAGGGCACGGCGGATCCCTCCATGCGCCGGATCGCTGTCCTGGACGCACCCTCGAACCTCGGCCTGCGGCCGCCCAGCCCCGGCGTCTCGCCGGGCTGCGCCAAAGCCCCCGGCGCGCTGCGCGACCACGCCCTCGTGGCGCGGCTGAAGGCTGTCGACGCCGGCTGCCTGACAGCGCCCCGGTACGACCCCGAGGACTGGCGTCCCGAAGACGGCGTGTGCCAGGCGGAGGAGATCGCGGATTACACCGAGCGGCTGGCCGGGCGGATCGCGGCGGTGATCGACCGGGGGGAGCTGCCGCTGGTCCTAGGGGGCGACTGCTCGATCGTGCTCGGCGCCGCGCTGGCGATGCGCCGGCGCCGGGAGCAGCGCGGCGGCCGGCACGGGCTGGTCTTCATCGACGGCCACTCCGACTTCCGGCACGCCGGCAACGCCGAGTACGTCGGCGCGGCGGCCGGTGAGGACCTGGCCCTGGTGACGGGTCGGGGGCAGGGCGGCCTGACGAACATCGACGGGATGCGTCCGTACTTCCGGGAAGAGGATGTCGTGGTGCTCGGGATCCGGGACACCGACGAGTACCGGATGGATCTCAAAGCGGCCGGCGTGGTGTACCGGACCGTGCCCCAGATTCGCGCCGAGGGGCCGCGCCGCAGCGCCGCCTGGGCGTACGAGGAGCTGGGCCGGGTCGAGGGGTTCTGGCTGCACGTGGACATCGACGTGCTGGACCCGGCGGCGATGCCAGCCGTGGACGCCCCGGATCCGGGTGGGATCGCGTTCGTGGAGCTGGAGCAGATGATCGCCGACCTGGTGGCCCGTCCCACGTGCCTCGGCCTGGAGGTCACGGTCTTCGACCCGGACTACGACCCGGACGGGAGGTACGCCGCGCAGATCGTCGACACGTTGGTCGGCGGGCTGCGGCCGATCTGGCAGCACAGTCAGCAGCCGCTCGACACCGACCTCCACACCGACCCCGCCGAACCCGACCATGCCGAACCCGACCATGCGGGGCGCTGAAGTCGATCATTCATTGGACACACTGCGGGCTGATGGAGGTGGCAGGCGCGGCGCCGCGCCCGATGAATGATCAACACCCTGGCGTGGATTCGGGGACGCCTGGTGTGGAGTCGGGAACGCTGCCCATGGCAGCTCTGTGGGTGCGGAACAGCATCACGCCGGTGACTCCGCCCGCCGGGCACAGCCCCCAGTTGCGCGAGTCGGTCCCCATCGGGTTGTCGCTGAGCACGACCAGGTGACCCGGCGGCACCCGCGCGGCGCGCTCGCCGGCCGGGCCGCGGATCCCCGGCGGGATCGGGTCGTCGGGCAGCGCCGCGACCCGCTTCAGATGAGGGCCGCGCCGTGAGGCGGCCCCGGCCGGGCTGGCGGGCGGGGTGAGCAGCACGATGTCACCCACCGCGAGCAGGTCCGCTGACCGCCGCCGCACCAGCACCCGGTCACCGCTACGCAGTGTGGGCTCCATGCTGAGGCCGTTGACCGCGACGAGCAAGAGGTTCCGCCGTAGCCACGTCAGGACGCCGGCTGCGACGGCGGCGGACAGTCCTGTGACCAGCACCCACGCCATGCCGCGAGTGTATTTCTCCACTCGCCGGCGACGCGCCTGGGCCACCTCGGTCATACGGTGGAGCCGAAGTCAAGGATTGGTCACTTCCGATCCGCTACCGGGTGGTACGAAGGCGCCTGTCCGGGCCATGCGGGAGATCTGGATTTAGGCTGAGAGAAGACCCCACGACGGCGTGGGCGACGGAGTGGAGCAGCCGATGACGCGGCGTCGCGCGAACAAGAGCGCAGGCACCAGAGCGACCGACGCACCGGCGGGTTCCGATCGGACCGACGGGCCCCCAGCCCTCGACCACCTGGCTGCCCGCCCCCAGGGCGACCCCGACGGCGCGGCCGGCCCCGACAGCGCCGGCGACCCCGACCCCGGCGGCGCTGCCCACCCCGGTGGCGTGGCGGACCTCGGCGCCGGCGCCGACGAGCTGCTGGAGGAGGAAGCCAGCCGGGAGCGCCTCGTGGCGGAGGCGGTCGTCCTGGCCGGCGGCGACCAGGATCTGGCCCAGCTCATCGAACGTTACTGGCGGCTCGTGCCTGACGAGGAGCTGTTCGGCCGCACCGGCCAGGATCTGCGCGACGCCACCGTCGCCCACCGGGAGCTGGCAGACCAGCGGCTGCCCGGGGAGGCGGGGCTGAGCGTGGTCACCCCGCGGGGCCGTCCCGGCCAGGCCGGGCACACAGTGGTGAAGATCGTCACCGACGACATGCCGTTCCTGGTGGACTCGGTGACCGCCGCGTTGACCACCCGGGGCATCGAGGTGCACCTGCTCGTGCACCCCCAGATAGTGGTGCGGCGCGAGTTCCTCGGCAAGCTGGTCGAGATTCGGCCGCGGACCGAGCCTGACGCGGCGGGAACGGACGAGCTGGTCGAGAGCTGGATGCACATCGAGATCGACCGGCAGCGTGACCCGGCGCGGGCCGACGAGCTGCGCAAGGCTGTGGCAGGCGTCCTCACCGACGTGCGCGAGGTGGTCGAGGACTGGCAGAAGCTGCGCCACCGCGCGCTGTCGCTCGCCGACACGCTCGCCGGCCCGGACGCGTTGCGGCTGCCGGTGCCGGCCAAGGACATCACCGACACGGTGGACTTGCTGCGCTGGCTCGCCGACGACAACTTCACGTTCCTCGGCTACCGCGAGTACCGGCTGGTGAGCAATGAGGCCGGCGAGCAACTACTCGAAGCCACTCTCGGCAGCGGCCTGGGAGTGCTGCGCACCGACCAGACCCGCCCCCGGGTGCTGTCGTCGATGGCGCCGGAGGCCTACGCCAAAGCCTTGGAGCAGCGGCTCCTGATCATCACCAAGGCCAACGCCCGGGCCACCGTGTACCGGCCGGCGTACCTCGACTACGTCGGCATCAAGACTTTCGACGCCGACGGCAATGTGGTCGGGGAGAAGCGCTTCCTCGGGCTGCTGGCGTCCTCGGCGTATCTGCACTCGGTGCGCGAGCTGCCGGTGGTGAAGCGGAAGGTCGCCGAGGTGATGGAGCGCTCCGGGCTGTCCCGGCGCAGCCACTCTGGCCGGGATCTGATCGAGATCCTGGAGACGTACCCGCGCGACGAGCTGTTCCAGACCACCACCAACGAGCTGTTCCAGAACGTGATGGGCGTGCTGCGGCTGGCCGGGCGGCGCCAGCTTCGGCTGTTCCTGCGCAAGGACGCGTACGGCCGATTCATGTCCTGCCTGGCGTACCTGCCGCGGGACCGGTTCACCACCGCGAACCGCCTGAAAATCCAGGAGATCCTGCTGCGGGAGCTCAACGGCGTCGGCGTCGATTACACCACCCGGGTCAGCGAGAGCATCCTCGCCCGGATCCACTTCATCGTCCGCACCGACCCGGCCAACCCGCCCCGGGACTACGACGTCGAGGCGATCCAGCAGCAGCTGATCGACGCCACCCGGCACTGGGACGACGACTTCGACCTGGCGCTGGAGCGCAAGCTCGGCGAGGAGCAGGCCAAGCGGCTTCACCGGCGGTACGTCGACGCGTACCCGCAGACGTACAAGGACGAGCACACTCCGCAGGAGGCGATCAAGGACCTGGCCAAGCTGGAGCTGCTCGACGAGCCGGGCCAGCTCGCGATGCACCTGTACCACAAGGGCAGCGACCCGAACCAGGTGCGCTTCAAGGTCTTCCGCTACGAGCAGCCGATGATGCTCTCCGCGGTGCTGCCGGTGCTGCACTCACTCGGGGTGCAGGTCTCCGACGAGCGGCCGTACGAGATCCGGCGTGGCGACGGCGTGGTCTACCTGTACGACTTCGGCCTCTGCCCGCCGGAGAACTGCCTGGACATGGCGGAGATCCGGTCCAAGGTGGAGAACGCGTTCTCGGCGGCCTGGCGCGGCGAGTCCGAGGTGGACCAGTTCAACGAGCTGGTGCTGCGCGCCGGGCTGACCTGGCGTCAGGTGGTGATCCTGCGCTCGTACGCGAAGTACCTGCGACAGGCCGGGGGCACCTACAGCCAGGACTACATGCAGTCCACGTTCAACGAGTACCCCGGGATCGCGGCGCTGCTGGTGGCGCTGTTCGAGACCCGCTTCAGCCCGGCGCTGCCGGTCGACGACGAGGCGCGGTCGTCGTACACAGACGATCTGGTGGCCGGAATCGGCTCCGAGCTGGACCGGGTCACGAGCCTGGACCAGGACCGGATCCTGCGCAGCTTCCTGAACCTGGTGCTGGCCACGCTGCGCACCAGCTTCTTCCAACGCGACACCCGCGGCGAGTTCGCCGGCAGGCCGAAGCCGTACGTGGCGTTCAAGCTGGAGCCGCAGCGGATCCCGGAGCTGCCGCTGCCCCGGCCCCGGTTCGAGATCTTCGTGTACTCGCCCCGGTTCGAGGGCGTGCACCTGCGGTTCGGCGCCGTGGCGCGCGGAGGGCTGCGCTGGTCGGACCGCCGGGAGGACTTCCGCACCGAGATCCTCGGCCTGGTCAAGGCGCAGATGGTGAAGAACGCCGTGATCGTGCCGGTGGGCGCCAAGGGCGGCTTCGT
>WHSM01000189.1 GCA_009380105.1 Micromonosporaceae bacterium | reverse complement strand
GTGTACCGTTCCGCACGTGGAGGACATCGACCGCGCCATCGTGGCCGCGCTGACAGGGGACGGACGGCTCTCGTACACCGATCTGGCGGAGAAGGTCGGGTTATCCGTCTCAGCGGTGCACCAGCGGGTGCGGCGGCTGGAGCAGCGGGGCGTGATTCACGGGTACGGCGCCCGCGTCGACTACGAGGCGCTGGGCCTGTCGCTCACGGCGTTCATCGCGATCCGGCCGAACGATCCGGCCGCCCCGGACGACGCCCCGGAGCAGCTCGCGCATCTGACGGAAATCGAGTCCTGCTACTCGGTGGCGGGGGACGACTTCTACCTGCTCAAGGTCCGGGTGGCGAGCCCTGTGAACCTCGAGGGGCTGTTGCAGCGGATCCGCTCGTCGGCGAATGTCGCCACGCGTACCACGGTGGTGCTGTCCACGCCGTACGAGGGGCGCACCCTTCACACAACGGAGTAAGGCCTTCGCTCGCACGCAGCGACGTGTCGCATGCCGCGACAAAGGTCTGACCTCATTAAACCTAGCTTCCTAGGGCGCTATGTCTGCAGTGACCCACACTCAACACCCAAGCCACGGCGCTGGGCAGAAAGAAGCCCCCGCTCCAGCAGCGGGGGCTTCTTTGTCGGCGAGACGCTCAGTGCGCTCCCACGGGCTCGGCCGCTTCGCGCTGGGCCGCCTTCCGGGACGCTGCCGCAGCGGCGTCGGCCCCGGGGGTGTGCCGCGCGTGCTGCGCCTCCCACCACCGCTGGCCCGGCTCCGGAAGCGTGTATATCGGGTCCTGGTAGGCGTACTTGCGGTTCAGCGCCTCGGGGTCGTCCAGCTCGATGCCGGTGCGGTAGTTCTTCGTCCAGTACGAGATGCCGCGCTCGCGGTCGTAGTCGGCGACCATGTGCACCCATCGCTTGCCGACGAACGGCACGTCGCAGACGATCCGCGGTGTGGCGTACCCGGGCAGGTAGCCCATCATCGCGTGCTGCAGCTCCTGCGCCTCCCACACCGCCACGCGCCAGTGCTCGGCGTTGGGGATCATGTCGCACATGTAGAAGTAGTACGGCAGGATGCTCGCCTCCCCCTGCAACGCGAAGCACAGGTCGAGCAGGTCCTCCGTGGTGGCGTTGACGCCGCGCATCAGCACGCCCTGGTTGCGCACGTCGCGGACGCCGACGTCGAGCGCGGTCTGCGCCGCCTTCGCCACCAGCGGCGTGACCGAGTTGACGTGGTTGACGTGGGTGTGGATCGCGAGGTTCACGCCGCGTCGGGCGGCGGTGCGGGCGACTCGCTCCAGGCCTTCCACGACGGTCGTCTGCAACCAGTGCTGCGGCAGGCCCATCAACGCCTTGGTGGCCAGGCGCACGTCCCGGATGGTCTCGATGTCCAGGAGCCGCATCAGGTACGACTCCAGTTGCTTCCACGGCACGTTGGCCACATCGCCGCCGGAGACCACCACGTCCCGCACGCCGGGGTGGGTCTTCAGGTACTCGATGTGGGCGTCCTGCCGGTCCACGGGCTTGAGCGTCAGCCTGAGCTTGTCCACGACCGGGGTGGAGTTGCCGACCAGGTCCATCCGGGTGCAGTGCCCGCAGTACTGCGGGCAGGTGGACAGCAGCTCGGCGAGCACCTTGGTGGGGTAGCGGTGGGTGAGGCCTTCGGCGACCCACATGTCGTGCTCGTGCAGCGAGTCCCGGGTGGCGTACGGGTGGCTGGGCCAGTCGAGCCGCCGGTCGGAGAGCACTGGGAGCATGTAGTTGCGCACCGGATCGGCGTAGAAGGAGTCGGTGTCCGGGACCCGGTCGGGGACCATGGTGTTGAGCATCTGCGGCGGCAGCAGCATCGACATCGTGGCCCGCTGCTGCTGGTCGGCTTCCAGGTCGGCGTGGAACTTCTCGTCGACGAGGTCGCCGAGCACCGCGCGGAGCTGCTTGACGTTCTTGACGCAGTTGACCCGCTGCCACTGCGGGTTCTCCCACTGCTCGCGGGTGACCTCGCGCCAGCCCGGCAGCCGACGCCAGTCAGGCTCGACGAGCTCGCGGCGGCGGTACTCGTACGGCTGCTCGGTCACGACGACCTCCCTGACCCTGACTGCTATGTTTCGGCCCTGGGCCACAGTAGTGGAAATACTCCTGCAAAACTAATATCGTACCGAAGGATTTCCATCAAAAACCGAGACCAAGCACCACCTTTGGGGGTACGAGATGCGTCCGGGCGATCAGACGGCGAGTCGCGACACGGCACGCGGCGCGAGTTCGCCGATCGGGCTGCACCGGGTGCTGGAGCCGGCCGGCGTGCTGCCACAGGCCGCGCGGCGCCTGGACGACGACGCCCGGATCCGCCCCGACGAGGTGCGGATCGCGGTGCGGCGGCTCAACCTCGACGCCGCGAGCTACCGCCAGCTCGCCGACAAGCACGACGGGGACGGCGAGGCGATCCGCGCCGAGGTGCTCGACATCGTAGCCTCGCGCGGCAAAATGCAGAACCCGGTCACCGGATCCGGCGGGATGCTGATCGGCGTCGTCGACGAGGTCGGCCCGGACTCCCCGCTCGGCCTCGAGCCCGGCCAGATGGTCGCCACCCTGGTCTCCCTCACCCTCACCCCGCTCGCGATCGCCGACGGCCTGAGCCGCTGGAACGGCCTCGGCGAGCAGATCCCGTGCGAAGGCCACGCGATCCTGTTCGGGCGCTCCGTCGCCGCTCCGCTGCCGGACGACCTCGACCCCGAGCTGGCGCTCGCGGTGATGGACGTGTGCGGCGCGCCCGCGCTCACCGCCCGGGTCGTCAGCGAGCGCCGCGGCGCGCGCGTGGCAGTGCTCGGCGGCGCCGGCAAGAGCGGCTCACTGTCACTCGCGGCCGCGCGGCGGGCCGGCGCGGGCCGCACCGTCGGCGTGGTCCCGCACCAGGCGGATGCGGACCGGCTCACCGACGCCGGACTGGCCGACGATGTGGCGATCGCCGACGCCCGGGACCCAGTCGCGGTGTCGACCGCCGTGACGCGCGCCCTCGGCGGCCCGGCCGACGTCACCGTCGTCTGCGTCGACGTCCCAGGCTGCGAGCACGGCGCCATCCTCGCCACCGCACAGGGCGGCACGGTGATCTTCTTCTCGATGGCCACGTCGTTCGCGGCGGCGGCGCTCGGCGCGGAAGGGCTCGCCGCCGACGTCACAATGCTGATCGGCAACGGGTACGCGCCCGGCCACGCGGCCCGCGCGCTGGATCTGCTGCGCGCCGAGCCGGCCGTCCGGGACCTGTTCACGTCCCGCCTGGCGGCGGAATCCGGCCACGACGGTGTCGCTGGCGCAGCCGGCGCGGAAGACTGAGCGCATGCCTGCGACTCTCTACCGCGGCGGCCGGATCTACAGCCCGGCCGACCCCCGCGCCACCGCCATGCTCGTCGAGGACGACCGGATCGCCTGGCTCGGTCCCGACGACGAATGCCCCGACGTCTCCGACGTGGTCGCCCTCGACGGCGCGCTGGTCACCCCCGCGTTCGTCGACGCCCATGTCCACGCCACCGACACCGGTGTGTCCCTGCTCTGCCTCGACCTGTCCGCCGCGACGTCCGCCGCGGATCTGCTGGACCGGCTCGCGGTGTACGCGGCGACGCTGCCGGCCGACGCCGTGGTGCTGGGCCACGGGTTCGACGAGAGCGGCTGGCCGTCTCGGCGGCCGCCGTCGGCTGCCGAGTTGGAGCGAGCCGGCGGCGGCCGCAAGGTGTATCTGGCCCAGGCGTCGGTGCACTCGGCGACCTGCTCGGAGTCGCTGCTTGCCTTTGTCGGCGGCGGCTTGGAGTCGCTGCTCGGCTACGGCGACGACGGCTGGCTGCGGGCCGCCGCCCACCACGCGGTGCGGGATGTGGCGTACGCGTCGATCACGGAGCCGCAGCGCCGCGACGCGCAGCGGAGCACGCTGCGGCGCGCGGCCGGCCTCGGCATCGCGGCCATGCACGAGTGCGGCGGCCCCGGCACGTCCAGCGAGCAGGACTTCACGGCGCTGCTCGCCCTGCCGAAGTCCGAGCCGCTGCCGGAGGTGTACGGCTACTGGGGCGAGCTCGGCGCCGCGGCGAAGGCGCGGGAACTGGGCGCGGTCGGGGCCGGCGGGGACCTGTACGCGGACGGGGCGCTCGGGTCGCAGACCGCGTGTCTGACCGAGCCGTACGCCGACACCGGGGAGCGCGGCAACGCGTACCTGGACGCCGAGCAGGTCGCCGAGCACATCGTCGACTGCGCGCACCGTGGCATGCAGGGCGGCTTCCACGCCATCGGCGACGCCGCGATCGGCGCTGTGGTCCGGGGGTTCTCGATCGCTGCCGACAAGGTGGGCCTGGAGCGGGTGCGAGCGGGCCGGCACCGGGTGGAGCACGCCGAGATCCTCGACCGGGATCTCATCCGCGGGTTCGTGGAGTTCGGTCTGGTGGCCAGCGTGCAGCCGGCGTTCGACCGGCTGTGGGGCGGGGAGGACAAGATGTACGCGCTGCGCCTGGGTGTGGCGCGTTCGCTGGCGTCGAACCCGTTGGGATCATTGGCCAGCGTGGGGGTGGCGTTGGCGTTCGGCTCGGACAGCCCGGTCACGCCACTGGATCCGTGGGGGAGCGTGCGGGCGGCGGCGCGTCATCACAACTCATCGCAGCGGATGACGGTGCGGGCGGGGTTCGCGGCGCACACGCGAGGCGGGTGGCGTGCGGTGCGCCGTGACGACGAAGGGGTGCTGGCGCCGGGCGGTCCCGCCACATTCGCGGTCTGGCGAGGCGTCGGAGACCTCGATCGCGGCCTGCCGGCGCTGCGGCCGGACTCGCCGCTGCCGACCTGCGCGCGCACGGTGCTGCGTGGCGCGGTGATTCACGACGAGGAGGCAACGACCACGTGAGCAGTCCATCCAGGGCCCCGGCTCGGACCCGGCGACGCCCCAGCAAACTGGCGCTGGATCCGGCGCTGGCGCGTCGCGCTCGCCAACTGGCCCGCCGGGTGGGACGCCCGGTGGTCGACATGGCGCGCAGCCACACCACCGTGTCGGTGGAGCGGGCGGTGCTGCGGCTGGCCGGCGTGGCCGGCGCCGACCCGGACGGCATCCCGTGGGTGAACCGGCTGTTGGACGCCGTCGTCGCCGACGTCGGCCTGGACCACGGTGTGGCGTTGCCGGTGTTCGACGCGCTGCGGCGCGACGGCGCGGAGGCCACGCCGGCGGAGTTGACGCTGCTGGCACAGAAGGCCGCCGCCGGCAGTGTGCGTTTCGACGTGCCGGCCGGGCGTGCGGCGGCGGCCGCGGGGCGGGCCGCGCGGCGCCTGGCGAAGGCGGGAATCACCAGGATCGACAGGCGCCGCGCCGAGCGCGACCGGCTGGTGAAGCGGATCGGCGATCCGCCGCAGCGGCCGTGGATCTACCTGATCGTCGCCACCGGCGACATCTACGAGGACATCCCGCAGGCGCAGGCCGCCGCGCGGGAAGGCGCGGACGTCATCGCGGTGATCCGCTCCACCGGCCAGTCGCTGCTGGACTTCGTGCCTGAGGGCCCGACGCGGGAAGGCTTCGCCGGCACGTACGCCACCCAGGAGAACTTCCGGCTGATGCGCGCCGCGTTGGACGGGACCTCCAAGGAGTTGGGCCGCTACATCCGCCTCACCAACTACGCGTCTGGCCTGTGCATGCCGGAGATCGCGACCCTGGCGGGCCTGGAACGGCTCGACATGATGCTCAACGACTCGATGTACGGGATCCTGTTCCGCGACATCAACCCGATCCGCACCTTCGTCGACCAGCGGTTCTCCCGCCAGATCCACGCCCGGGCCGGGATCGTCATCAACACCGGCGAGGACAACTACCTGACCACCGCCGACGCGGTCGACGAGGCGCACACCGTGACCGTGTCCCAGCTGCTGAACGAGTACTTCGCGAAGGAGGCGGGCCTGCAGGACTGGCAGCTCGGGCTGGGTCACGCGTTCGAGATCAACCCCGACATCCCGGACTCGTTCCGGCTGGAACTGGCGCACGCGCTGCTGGCGCGGGAGCTGTTCCCGGACGCGCCGCTGAAGTGGATGCCTCCCACCAAGCACATGACCGGCGACGTGTTCCGCGGGAACCTGCTCGACGGGTTCTTCAACCTGGTCGGCACGCTCACCGGTCAAGGGATTCTGCTGGTCGGGATGATGACCGAGGCGGTGGTCACGCCGTGGCTGTCCGACCGGGACATCGCGCTGCAGAACGTCCGGTACGTGCTGGGCGCCGCCGGGAACTTGCACGAGGACTTCCACCCCGCGCCCGGCGGGTTCATTCAGCGGCGCGCCGACCAGGTCCTCGGCGAGGCGGTCCAGCTGCTGGAGCAGATCGCGAGCGACCGCGACCCGGCCACGGGCTCGAAGGTCCCGCTGTTGAACGCGATCGCCGACGGCACGTTCGGGATCATGAAACGACCGGCGACGGGCGGCAAGGGTCTCGACGGCGTCGTGATACAGGCGTCCGACTACTACAACCCGGCTGCCGAGATCCTGGAGGCGGGCGCATGAGCAACATCGTCAGGCCGTACGGGGACACCACCGGCGACGGCATGGCGCAGCTGTCGTTCACGCTGCCGGTGTCGCACGACAAGCGCGCCGAAGGCGCCGCGCTGCAGCTCGCCGGCAAGATGGGCATGGACCCGGCGATGGTTGTGCACGCCAAGCCGATGGGGCCCTCCCACACCTTCTTCGTCGTGTACGGCCGCGTGAAGCACCTGGTCGAGCTGGACCGGGTGAAGGTGGTCGAGCGCGACTACCCGCTGCTGTCCGCGAAAGAGGTCAACACGCTGGTCAAGCGGCGGCTGCGGCGCAAGCTGTCCGTGGTCGGCGCCTGCATCGGCACCGACGCCCACACCGTCGGCATCGACGCGATCCTCAACGTCAAGGGGTTCGCCGGTGAGAAAGGCCTCGAGTACTACCGGGAGCTGCGGGTGCTCAACCTCGGCGCGCAGGTGACCGTGCCGGACCTGGTGGAGCGCGCCCGGGCGGAGAAGGCCGACGCGGTGCTGGTCAGCCAGGTGGTGACCCAGCGGGACGCGCACCTGCACAACGTGCGGGAGATGTCGGCCGCGTTCCGGGAAGCATTCCCGGCGGCCCGCCGGCCGCTGCTGGTCGCGGGTGGGCCGCGGTTCGACGAGCACGCCGCCGCCGAACTCGGCGTGGACCGGATCTTCGCCCGGGGCGCCACCCCGGGCGAGGTTGCCAGCTACCTGGCGCACGCCCTGCTCACCGAGAGCTCTTCGGAAAGGACGCCAGCATGACGGATGCGCGGGTCGGACTGACCGTCACCCATCGGCGGTACGTGCCGTACAACCACGCCCACTACGCGGGCAACCTGGTCGACGGCGCGTACGCCCTCGCGTTGTTCGGGGACGTGGCGACCGAGGTGTGCATCCGCGCCGACGGCGACGAAGGGCTCTTCGCGGGGTACTCGAACGTGGCGTTCACCGCGCCGATCAAGGCGGGTGACGTGCTGGAGATCACCGCGACGGTGACGAAGGTCGGCAACCGCAGCCGCACCCTGGATTTCGAATGCCGGGTCGTGTGCCGCGGCCGCCCCACAGCGCCGGCCGGGTCGGCGGAGCCGACAGTGTCCGAGTCCGCCGCCGAGGTGCTCGACCCCCCGATCGTCGCGGTCGCCGCCACCGGCGCCGTCGTGGTCCCGCAGCCGCGTTGACCGAGCATGCGGAAGCGCCTTCCTTGGCGCGTCGCGCCGCGCCGCCGGTCATCTGCGCTGACGTCGGCTCCACGTGGACCAAGGCCATGGCCGTGGACGTGACCCGTGGCGAGCTGATCGCCTCCGCCAGCTGCCCCACCACAACGGACACTGACGTGCTCGACGGCCTGGACGCGGCCATGGCGGCGCTGGGCGAGCGGTTCCGCGACGCGCCGGTCCGCGCCTGCTCCAGCGCCGGCGGCGGGCTACGCCTCGCCGTCGTCGGGCACGAGCCGCTCGTCACCGCCGAAGCGGGGTGCCGGGTCGGGCTGTCCGCCGGCGCGAAGGTCGCCCACGTCGCCGCCGGGCGCCTCGACCGCGCGGCGGCGGACGAGCTGCGGCGCGCCCGGCCCGACATCGTCCTGTTGGTCGGCGGCACCGACGGCGGCGACGCGGAGGTGCTGCGGCACAACGCCGCCCGGCTCGCGTGCCGTCGTGATCGGCGGGAAGAAGCTCTCACGGGGCCGCCGCTTCGCCGACCTCGTGCGTGGCGCCACCCCGGACATCGTGCTCACTGCCGTGGAGCTGCTCGCTGACACTGGTCGGTCCGATGTGGTCGTCATCGATGTCGGTGGCGCCACCACGGACGTGTGCTCGGTGCTGGCGCCGGACGCCGAGCGCAGCGGCCCTCGCAGGGAGGCAGCCGGGGAGCTGTGGCGCAGCCGCACGGTCGAAGGCGATCTCGG
>WHSM01000305.1 GCA_009380105.1 Micromonosporaceae bacterium | reverse complement strand
TATCCGGCGGCGCTCTGCACCCCGACCACGGCCCGCTCGTGCAACTCCTCCAGCCTCGTGGCTCCCGCGTACGCGCACGCGCTGCGCAGGCCGGCGACGATCGCGTCGAGCTGGTCCTCCACGCCGGGGCGGTCTGCGTCCAGGTACATCCGGGCCGTGGAGATGCCCTCCTCGAACAGCGCCTTGCGCGCGCGTTCGAACGCGGTGTCGCGGGCTGTGCGCAGCCGCACCGCCCGGGCCGAGGCCATCCCGAAGCTCTCCTTGTAGAGCCGGCCGTCGGCGTCGCGGCACACGTCGCCGGGGGACTCGTACGTGCCGGCGAACCAGGAGCCGATCATCACCGTGGCCGCGCCGGCCGCGACCGCGAGCGCGACGTCGCGCGGATGTCGGATCCCGCCGTCCGCCCAGACGTGCCGGCCGAGCCGCCGGGCCTCCGCGGCGCATTCCAGCACCGCCGAGAACTGCGGCCTTCCGACGCCGGTCATCATCCGGGTCGTGCACATGGCGCCCGGTCCCACGCCGACCTTGACGATGTCGGCGCCGGCCTCGACCAGGTCGCGCACGCCTTCGGCGGTGACCACGTTGCCGGCGACCACGGGAACGTCCGGGCGCACGTCGCGCACGGACGTCAGGGCCGCGAACATGCGCTCCTGGTGGCCGTGCGCGGTGTCCACGACCAGGATGTCCACGCCCGCGTCCAGCAACGCGCGCGTCCGGCCCGCGACGTCGCCGTTGATGCCGATCGCGGCCCCGACCCGCAGCCGGCCGGCGTCGTCGAGCGCCGGGCGGTACAGCGTGGCGCGCAGCGCGCCCGCGCGGGTGAGGATGCCGACCAGCCGCCCGTCGGCGTCGATCACCGGCGCGAGCCGGTGCCGGCCGTCGTGCAGGGTCTCGAACGCCTTCTGCGGATCGACCCCAGCCGGCAGCGTGAGCAGCTCCGTGGACATCACTTCGCCGAGCTGGGTGAAGCGGTCCACGGCGACGCAGTCCGGCTCGGTCACCACACCGACGGGCCGGGACTCGGCGACCACGATCACGGCGTTGTGCGCGCGCTTCGGCAGCAGGTTGAGCGCCTCGCCGACGGTGGCGTCGGGAGCCAGGGTGATGGGGGTGTCGTGGATCAGGTCCCGCCGCTTCACCCACGAGACCACGTCAGCCACGACCTCGACCGGGATGTCCTGCGGGATCACGGCGAGGCCGCCCCGGCGGGCGATGGTCTCGGCCATCCGCCGCCCGGACACGGCGGTCATGTTCGCGGTGACCACGGGGATCGTGGCGCCGCTGCCGTCGCAGGTGGCCAGGTCGACGTCGACGCGCGAGGCCACGGCGGAGCGGCTCGGCGCCATGAAGACGTCGTTGTACGTCAGGTCGTAGTCGGGCACTCGGTCGGAAAGAAAACGCACTTCATCTCACCTGTCTGTGATGAACAGCCAACGAAGTATTACCCGCTGTCACCGCAACCGCCACTCGCGCGCCGAGGTTCCGTAGCATCTGCGGCGTGAGCGCGCCTTTGGACACACTGCGCGACCGGGCCCGTGGGTGCCTGCTCGGCGGCGCGCTCGGCGACGCGCTCGGCGGGCCGGTGGAGTTCATGTCCCGCGAGGCGATCCTGCGGACGTTCCCCGGCGGCGTGGACCTGGACCCGCCGGGCCACGTCACCGACGACACCCAGATGACCTTGTTCTCCGCCGACGGCCTGATCCGGGGTCGCCTGGCCGGGACGCCCGGCGATGCGCTCGGGCGCTCGGAGCAGATGTGGCGGGCGTATCGGCGGTGGCTGCTGACTCAGGAGGTGATCGAGCCGGCGCCCGGTGGCGACTGGCTGCTGTCGCACGTGCCGCTCTGGGCGGTCCGGGCTCCCGGAAACACCTGCCTGTCGGCGCTGCGCGGAGACCGCCCGGGGCTGGTCGAGCAGCCGGTCAACGAGAGCAAGGGCTGCGGCGGCGTGATGCGCGCGGCGCCCGCGGGCTTCCTGCCCGACGTGGGGGAGGCGTACCGGGTCGGCTGCGACCTGTCGGCCCTGACGCACGGGCACCCCAGCGGCTGGATCTCCGGCGGCGCGTTGGCGCTGCTGACGCATCTGACAGCGGTGCGGGACGTGCCCCTGTGGGACGCCGTGTCGGAGGCGACGGCGGCTGCGGCGGCGGAGCCCTCGGGCGCCGAGGTGGCGCGCGCGTTGACGGCGACGACCGACGCGGCGCGACACCGGCCGGGCGAACCCGATGTGCTGGTCACGCTGGGCGAGGGCTGGGTGGCCGAGGAGGCGCTCGCGATCGCGGTGTACGCGGCGCTGTCGCACCCCGCCGACGTCGTGGCCGCACTGCGCCTGGCCGTCGAGCACGGCGGCGACTCCGACTCCACCGGGGCGATCGCGGGCAACATCCTCGGCGCGGCGTCCGGCGTCGCGGCGCTGCCACGCGACTGGCTGGCGCGGGTCGAGCTGGCCGAGCTGATCGCGACGGTGGCCGACGACCTGGCGGCGGCGGGCGCGGGCGAGTTCGCCGGCCTGGCCGAGCGCTACCCGCCGACATGACGCTCGTGATCCGGGGTCTGGACGCGGCCGTGGCGCGCGCGTCTGCCCTCGCCGTGCCCGGTCAGCGGCGGCTCCTCGGCATCGGGCCGTTGATCGACGGCCGGCCTGGCGCCGATGACGACGGTGGCGTTCAGCTCGTCGGACGTGGCCGCCCGCGGGACCAACCCGTTGCGCGCGAAGATGTCGACAGTCCGGGCCGCCTGGCCACGGCTCGTCTCGACCAGCAGGCGGCCACCCGGCCTCAGCCACGCCGCCGCCGCGTGCGCCACCCGCCGCTGGATGTCGAGCCCGTCGGCGCCGCCGTCGAGCGCTGCGCGTGGTTCGTGCAACCGAGCCTCCGGCGGCAGCAGCCCGACCGCGTCGGTGGGCACGTACGGCGCGTTGGCCACCAGGACGTCGACCCGGCCGCGCAGCGCGGCGGGCAACGGCTCGTAGAGGTCGCCTTCGTGCACCTGGCCTCCTGCGGCAGCGAGGTTGCGGCGGGCGCACCGGGCTGCGGCGGGGTCGATGTCGACAGCGTGCAGCGCCACCGGCCCCCGCGCGTCGGCCACCGCCGCGCCCACGGCCCCGGAGCCGCAGCACAGGTCGAGGACCACCGCTCCGGGCCGGGTGAAGGCCGCCGCGTGGCGGGCGAGGAACTCGGTGCGGCGACGGGGCACGAAGACGCCGGGGTCCACGGCTATCCGCAGGCCGCAGAACTCGGCCCAGCCGAGGACATGTTCGAGGGGCAGGCCCGCGGCTCGCCGTTCCACCAGGGCTGTGAGGTCGGCCAGGGTGCGTGCGGCGGTGATGAGCAGCCGAGCCTCGTCCTCGGCGAAGACGCAGCCGGCGGAGCGGAGCCTGTTGACGATGACGGATCTGGGGCGAGGTGACAGGTAGACAGAGATTGGGAGCGCCTTTCGGATCGCCGATGGGCGCTCTCCCGGTCACCGGTGGCGGGCTGACCGCCGGCCGTGAGGTGAGAGCACCCGGCCCGGTCTGGCGGAAATGGGTCTCACCTCCTCGAATCCTCGGTCGCTGAAGGTGGCAACACTACCCGAGCCGCCCAGCGCCGCCGTAGCAGATTGTCTCGGCCTTCGCACGTCTGTCCACACCCCACCCTCGCTATCCACAATCCGGCCTGGTCGCACTGGCAGCCGCTCCTCGGCGCCGGCACGGTGATCTCGGCAACGTCAGACGGCCGCCGTCGACAGCGCGGCCTCGGCAGATCAGGAGATCACCATGCACGACACGACCATCACCGTCATCGGGAACGTGGCGACCAAGCCGGAGCGACGGCGGATCGAGACCACCGGCGACAGCGTGCTGAACTTCCGCATCGGCTCCACCTCGCGGCGCTTCGACAAGGCGTCCGGCGCGTGGGTCGACGGCAACTCCTTCTTCGTGAGGGTGAACTGCTGGCGGAGCCTGGCGGACAACGCGTTCCACTCGCTCTTCACGGGGGATCCGGTGATCGTCAGCGGGCGGATCTACACCCGCGAGTACGAGGGCGAGGACGGCCAGAAGCGGATCTCGTACGAGATGGACGCGACCGCGGTCGGGCACAACATGGCGCGCGGGACCACCAAGTTCACCAAGAGCCGCCCGGGTCACGCGACCGAGGTGCTGGCCGACGCCGAGGCGCCGCCGCTGGGTGTGCCGGCGCCCGACGGCGAGCCGGTCCCCGAGCTGGCCGACGTGCCGATCTCGGACGAGCCCGCGCCGTCGGACGCTGAACGCGAAGACTCCGCGTACGCCTTCGGGCGCGACGCCGAGCGCGGCGAGCCGGTGGGAGCCATGGGATAGCCCGGTCATAGGCTGCCCGACGTGGCAGGCAGGCCGGATGCGGGAGCGCGAGTCAGGGCAGGCGGTCGTCGCCGCGGCTCCTGGGCGGCTCGGGCAGCCGCCGCGAATGCTGTCGGATTGCTGGCCGGCGCCGGGCTCGACGCCGTGTTCGCCGACCCACGGCACGGGCACCCGGTGGCCGGGCACGGCGGGCTGGCCGGCGTCTTGGAGCGGCAGACGTACCGGCCCAGCCGCCGGGCGGGCGCCGTCCACGTCGCCGTCGGGGTCGGCGTGCCGGTCGCGGCCGCCGCCTGGGCGGGCTGGGCCACCCGGCGACGCCCGGTGCTGCGGGCGGCGTTGGTGGCCGCGACCACCTGGGCGGTGCTCGGCGGCGCGTCCCTGCGTCACGAGGCGCACGTCATGGCCGACGAGCTCGACCACGGCGACCTGTACGCGGCGCGGACCCGGCTGCCCCACTTGTGCGGGCGCGATCCGTCGAGCCTCGGCGCCGAGGACCTGGCGCGGGCCACGGTCGAGTCGGTCGCCGAGAACACCTCCGACGCGGTCGTCGCGCCGCTGTGCTGGGGCGCCCTGGCCGGGTTGCCGGGCCTGGTCGGCTACCGGGCGGTGAACACGCTCGACGCGATGATCGGGCGCCGGTCACCGCGGTACGAGCGGTTCGGTTGGGCCGCCGCGCGCCTGGACGACGCGGCGAACCTGGCTCCGTCCCGCCTCACCGCGGCGCTGACCGTCGCCGCCGCTGGCGTCGTGCGGGGCAGCAGGTCGGAGGCGTTCCGCGTCTGGCTGGCCGACGGCGGGCGGCACCCCAGTCCGAACGCGGGCCAGTGCGAGGCCGCGATGGCCGGCGCGCTCGGTGTGCGGCTGGGTGGGCGCAACGCGTACGAGGGGCGGGTCGAGCATCGGCCGGAGCTGGGCAGCGGCCGGCCACCCAGGCCCGATGACGCCCGGCGCGCGGCGCGACTGTCGGCCGTGGTCGGCGCTGTCGCGGCAGCGCTCTGCGCGGGCCACGCCCTCGCCGCGCCGTGGCGCCTCCGCGCGCTCCGAGCATGGCGGCGCCGGTGAAGGGCGGGCTGCTGGTCGCCGGGACCACCTCCGACGCCGGCAAGAGCGTGCTCGCAGCCGGGTTGTGCCGTTGGCTGGCCCGCCAAGGCGTGAAGGTGGCGCCGTTCAAGGCGCAGAACATGTCGAACAACTCGGCGGTCACCCCGGACGGCGGCGAGATCGGCCGGGCGCAGGCGCTGCAGGCGGCCGC
>WHSM01000066.1 GCA_009380105.1 Micromonosporaceae bacterium | reverse complement strand
CGCGTTCGACGGCTTCGACGCCGACCTGGCTGGGCAGTTGGCCCGGGGTGTGCGACGCGCCGCCGACGCTGTGGACAGCGGGGCCGCGGAGCGGGTGCTGGATCGTTGGGTCACCGTCGCCGAATCCGCCAAACTCAGCGACCAGTCGCCTCACGACGCGGGTTGATCGCCCGCGCGCGTCAGCGTACGAGCGTCAGCGCTGTGGGCGCAGGCCTGCCAGGGTGACGTCGACGAGCCGGCGCACCGCGGCCTCGGAGGGCAGGCTGCCGGCGGCCCCGAGCGCGTGCAGGCAGTAGGCCGCGAGCTCGTCGGGCGCGACGTCGTCGCGGAGGGCTCCGCTGGCCGCGCCCTCGGTCAGCAGGTCTCGGACCATGCGGTGAAGCTGATGGCGCGCGTCGGCGCCTCGCTCGTCCCGATGCGTGCGGTGCAGGATCGCTCCGAGCTCGGCGTCGTGGTGGGCGCGGCGGTGGGAGATGCGCGCGTACGCCCGCAACACCGCTTCGAGCCGCTCGCCGGGCTCGCCTGCGCGGTCGCGGGTCTCGGCGAGCTGCCCGAGATGGCTGGTGATCTGGCGCTCGTGCCAGGCGCGCAGGATCGCCTCGACGTCGGGGAAGTACTTGTACAGCGTCGCCCGCCCGATGCCGGCCTGCTCGGCGATCTGCGACATCGTCACCGACAGCAGGCCGTGCTCGGTGACCAGCGCCCATGCGGTGTCCAGGATCGCGTCGCGCACTTCGCGGCGGTGCGCCTCGATCGTCTCGTTCCACAGCCTCGGCACGTGCCAAAGTGTACGCGACGCCGACGTCATGACAGTCTGACTTGACATAGACACTCTGTATCGAAAAACTAGACCGCATGGATGACGACCGTGACCACCGCGCCCCGTCGACCGCCGGCACGCCGCGTTGGGTGAAGGTGTTCGGAGGCGTCCTCATCGCCCTGGTGCTGCTGATCATCGCCGCGATGCTCATCGGCGGCGGCGACCACGGCCCCAGCCGTCACATGCCGGCCGGCGACCCGGGTGAGCGCGCAGTCTTCGAGGGCGACCGTTGACGACCGCGCCGCGACTGACGACCATGTCGCGACTGACGACCATGCCGCCGCGCGTCCGCAAGGGCGCCCTGACTCTGCACGTGGCGTTCTCGGTCGGCTGGATCGGCGCGGCCGGCGGGTACGTCGCGATCGCTCTCGCCGGCCTGACCAGCCGGGACGCCGAGGTGGTGCGCGCCGCCTATCTCACGATGGAGCTGATCGCCTGGCAGGTCCTCGTCCCACTGAGCCTGGGGTCGCTGGTGAGCGGACTCGTCTCGTCGCTGGGGACGACATGGGGCCTGTTCCGGCACTACTGGGTGCTGTTCAAGCTCCTGCTCAACCTCGTCGCCACTGCCGTTCTGCTGGGGTACGCGCAGTCGATCGGCCACATCGCGGACGTGGCCGCGCAGCCGACCTGGTCCAGCGCGGACCTGGACGTGCTGCGCAACTCGACGCACGTGATTCACTCGACCGGCGGCCTGCTGGTGCTGCTCACAGCCCTGGTGCTAGCCGTCTACAAACCACGGGGCACGACCCCGTACGGGCAACGAGGGGCGCCGTGACCCAGACTCGCGTTTGGTAATGGTTTTGCGGTCACAGTGATGGCGGATACCGCAAAACCATTACCAAACGACGCGGCGGGCTTCACCTTCCGATAAGGCTTGGCTGACTTTCCGTACACCCATCACCGCGAAGCGTTGGGTTTGTGGCGATTAGCAGTCAAAGCCGCGATCCCCTCCAATTCCGGCATTACGGTTCGCCGCATCCAGAAGCCCGGCCGCCGGCCCGACGCCGGCCCGGGCGGCGCCTGACCTGGGGAGGGAGCCCACATGATGGGTGCGTCGAAGCGTCCGGCCGGCCGCGCCGCCGCGACCGCGTTGGCAGTCGTGACGGTGTCCGCTGTGGTGACCGCGTTGGCGACGACGTCGCCGGCCGCCGCCCACGACCCCGACACGCCGGAAGGCAAGGCCGCGGTGCGGGCGTTCATGTCCGACCACGAGCCGGCTGCCCGCATGAAGCCGATCACCGGCGCCGCCGTGCCGTGCCAGGACGGCAAGGCCGGCGACTACCCGTGCCAGAACGTCGACCTGCTCAG
Organism: Micromonosporaceae bacterium; assembly: GCA_009380105.1. Classification (GTDB taxonomy): domain Bacteria; phylum Actinomycetota; class Actinomycetes; order Mycobacteriales; family Micromonosporaceae; genus WHSM01. Next base: position 13,022 of record WHSM01000066.1, on the reverse strand, counting down.
CGTGCTGCCGCTGTCGTCCATCGGCGGCGGCAACGGCAACGACATCTGGGGCTGGACGGACGCCGAGACCGGCAAGGAGTACGCCCTGATGGGGCGCACCAACGGCACGGCGTTCGTCGACATCAGCACCCCGACCGAGCCGAAGTACCTCGGCAACCTGCCCTCACACGGCGGCACGAGCTCCATCTGGCGGGACGTGAAGGTGCACCAGGACCACGCCTTCGTCGTCGCCGACGCCATCCGCGGCCACGGCATGCAGGTCTTCGACCTCACCCGCCTGCGCGATGTCAGCACTCCGCAGACGTTCACCGAGGACGCGCACTACGACGGCTTCGGGCCGGCGCACAACATCGCGATCAACGAGGAAACCGGCTTCGCGTACGCCGTCGGATCCGACACCTGCGACGGCGGCCCGCACATCGTCGACATCCGCGAGCCGACCGGCCCGTCCGACGCCGGGTGCGTCAGCGAGGACGGCTACACCCACGACACCCAGTGCGTGGTCTACCAGGGCCCGGACGAGGCGTACCAGGGCAGGGAGATCTGCCTCAACTCCAATGAGGACACCCTGACGATCGTCGACGTGACGGACAAGGCCAACCCGAAGCAGATCGCGCGCAAAGGCTACGACGGCGCCGCGTACACCCACCAAGGTTGGCTGACCGAGGACCACCGCCACTTCCTCCTCGACGACGAGTTGGACGAGTCGCGCGGCGAGAACAAGCGCACGAAGACCTACATCTTCGACCTCGCTTCGCTGGCCGAGCCCGTGCACAAGGGCACGTACCAGGCGCCGGTCACCGCCATCGACCACAACCAGTACGTGACCGGGAAGCTGTCGTACCAGGCGAACTACCAGGCCGGGCTGCGGATCCTGGACGCTGGCGACGTGGGCAGCGGCGCCCTGTCCGAGGTGGGATACTTCGACATCTACCCGGACAGCGACCAGGCCGAGTTCAACGGGGCGTGGAGTGTGTATCCGTACTTCGAGAGCGGCACGGTGATCATCAGCGGCATCGAGCAGGGCCTGGTCGTCGTCAAGCCCGCGCTCGGCGGGCAGCGCTGACCCGATGGCCGCGTCGCCGTGGCCGGCGCGCCTGGCCGTCATCGCCTCGGTCGCCGTCCTGGCTGGTGTGAGTCTCGCGATCGGCGGCGGCGGCGGTCAGTCGTCGGCGTCGCTCGCGCTGCACGGCGACGGGCTGTCCGACGCGCACGACGGGTTCCGGCTCGCGCCCGTGACGCTGCCCGACGCCAGGGGACGCTCCGTGCCGGCGGCCTTCCGGATCGTGGACCAGAAGGGCCGGCCCCAGGCTGAGTACGAGGATCGTCGCTCCCGGCGGATGCACGTGTACGTGGTGCGCGACGACACCCACGCGTACCAGCATCTGCACCCGAAGCTGGACGGCGACACCTGGCGCGTCGCGGTGTCCGTGCCCGACGGCGGCCAGTACCGGCTGTTCGCCGAGTTCGTCCCGGTCGGCGGCCGGGACGCGGCGCACCCGATCCTGCTGGGCGTGCCGTTCACGGTGGCCGGCGACACCGAGTTCGCGCCGATCCCGGCCCCGGCGGCGAGCGCGAAAGTCGACGGGCTGACGGTTGTCAGGCCGGAGGGCACGGCGAAGCCGGTCAGAGGCAAGCGCGTGACGCTGCGGTTCCGGGTGTCCGGCCGGTCCGGCGCGCTGAAACCCCACCATGGGGCGTACGCGCACCTGACCGCGTTCAACGCGATGACTCTGGCGATCGTCGACGCGCGTCCGGTGGAGGCGTCGGAGAGCGCCCTGAACCAGCGGGAGCTGGTGTTCCGGGCGCGGTTCGCCGAGCGCGGCGAGCACCGGCTGTTCGTAGAGTTCCGCACCGGCGGCACACGCCACGTGGCGGCGTTCACGATCTTCGTGACGTGAGCCGCCCTGAGCCGCCCTGAGCCGTCCTAGCGCGTGCGCGGCGGGGTGTCGCGCACGAAGTCCACGATGTGCCCCGCCAGCGTCTCCCCGGCGTCCTCCTGCAGGAAGTGGCCGGCGTCGGCGATCACCGGGTGCTCGCGGCCCTGCGCGCCCGGCAGGTGACGCTGGAGGATCGGAGCCATCGGACCGGTGATCGGGTCGCTGTCGCTGAAGGCCACCAGCGCCGGCGCCATCGACTGCCCGAGCGCGGCCCAGGCGGCGCGGTTGGCGGCGCTGGCGGGGTCGTCCGGGGTCGTCGGCACCAGGGACGGCATCGCGCGCGGGCCGGCCGTGAAGGCGTCGTCGGGGAACGGCGCGTCGTAGGCGGCCACTGCCTCCTGGGACAGCGCTGTGCGGCAGCCGGCCTGCACGAAGCGGCCGATGTCGAGGCGCTCCGCGCCCTGGATCGCGGCGCGGAACTGATGCCACACGTCCGGCATCGGATAGTCGCCGGTCGGCAGACCGGTGTTGGCGGGCACGAGCCTGGCGAACCGCTCAGCGTGCTCGGCGGCGAGCCGCAACCCGATCAGGCCGCCCCAGTCCTGCCCCACCATGGTGACGTCACGCAGGTCCAGCACGTCGAAGACCAGCTCGCGCATCCACTCCACGTGCCGGGCGTAGCTGTGGTCCTCGACCCGGGCCGGCTTGTCGGAGCGGCCGAACCCCACCAGGTCCGGACACACCACGCGCAGCCCGGCCGCCGCGAGCACCGGGATCATCCGCCGGCACAGAAACGACCAGGTCGGCTCGCCGTGCAGGCAGAGCACCGGCTCGCCGTCGGCCGGCCCGGCCTCCACCCAGGCCATCCGCAGCCGCCCGCCCTCGGAGTCGGAGACCTCGGCGTACCGCGGCTCGTAGTCGAAGTCAGGCAGCTCCTGGAACCGGTCCTCAGGCGTGCGCAGCGTCCGCATGCCCGCATCATCACACGGTGGCCCGCCGGGCGTCGGCCGGCGGCCGTGTGAGCCGACGCTGCGCCTGCCGAGGCCACGGTTTGCGGACTTTTGGCTGTCACCGCGCCTTTTGAGCGCCGTTTAGCGGTAAATGGCGGTCAGGGGGTTAGGTGGCTTCGATGTCCCTTCGGCGGAAGGCGAGCAGGCCGGTCGTGACCAGGGCCGCTGCGATTGCCGTCAGGATCACCAGGGGAGTCGCGGTGAACTCTTCGGCCGGCATGCGCGGGACGTGGGTGTACGGGGACACGTCCAGCATCCAACCCGGCAGGTCGAGCAGCCCGCCCAGGTAGACGACGAAGATGGCGTAGACCAGCAGCGCCCACGCCAGACCGATGACGCGCGGCGCGACGCCGAACACCGTGACCGCGAGCCCGGCGGTGAGCCACAGGGCGGGCGCGTACGCCAGCATCGCCCCGAGCACGTCAGCGACATAGTGGGCCTCGCCGGACGTCAGCGCGGCGCCGAGTCCGAGCCCCGCGCCGGTCGCCAGCAGCATGACCGCGCCGCCGGCCAGGGCGATGACCACGTGCGTGGCGACCCAGCGGGTCCGGGACAGGCCCGTGGCCAGGATCGCCTCGGCCCGCCCCGAGGTCTCCTCGCGACGCGGGCGGAGGGCGGCGATGATCGCGAAGATCGTGCACACGATCGCCAGCAGCGAGATGATCATCGACAGCCACGACTCGACCAGTGTGGCGCCGCCGATGCTCTTGGTGATCTCCCGGACGACCTCGTTGTCGGAGTAGCTCTCGAGGACGTCGACGGCCGACCCGTACGCGATCCCGAAGCAGAACATCGCCACGGCCCACCAGAACACGCTGGCGCGCTGCAGTCGCCACGCGAACCCGGCCGGGGTGCCGAGGAACGCCGAGCCGGCAGCCGCGCCGGCCCGCTCGGCCCGCAGGCCCGCGCCGATGTCGCGCCGGTTGCCGAGCGTGAACGCGGCGACTGTGAGCGCCGCCGCGACGGCGAGAGCCAGCCCCAGCGGCAGCCAGTCGTTGTGGACGTACGGCGCCGCCGCCTGAACCCACCCGATCGGCGACAGCCAGGACAGCGCGTTGCCGGCGACGTCGCCGATGGCCCGCACGGCGTAGGCGACGCCAATCAGGACGCCGGCTATGCCGGACGCGGCGCGGCCGTACTCGGTGATCTGGGCGGTGACCGCGGCGATCCCTGCGAAGACCAGGCCGACCGAGGCGTACGCCGCGCCGAACGCGAACGAGCCCGGCCAGTCGACGGTCTCGATGCCCAGGCCGCCCATGCCGAGGGCGATCAGCAAGCCGAGCGCGACGCTCGCGATCGCCGCGGTCGCCAGCGCGGCCGTGAGATGGGCGTACCGGCCCACGACGCTGGCGCGGACGAGCTCGGCGCGGCCGGTCTCCTCCTCGGTGCGGGTGTGCCGGACCACCATGAAGACGCTCATCAGCGCCGCGAAGATCACCATGAAGCCGAGGTACTCGTTGGTCATCATGGCGCCGTACGTGTAGTCGGCCAGCCCGTGGCCGGGGCCGGTCATCGCCTTCATCGCCGGGCTGCTGTCCATGATCGCGGCCTGCTTGAAGCGGTCGGCCGCGGTCGGGTAGATGTCCGGGTAACTGGCGGCGCCGCCCACCTGCACGAGCGCGATGCCCGCGAGCCAGGCCGGGATCCGGAGCCGGTCGCGGCGCAGGTTGAACCGGATCAGCGTGCCGGTCCCGGTCAGCGCGTTGCCGCGAGCGGCGTGGCTGACCGGAGCCCGGGGAGTGGCGACGGTCGCGGTCATCGCGACACCTCTGCGTCTGCCGCCGAGCCGTCCGCCGCTGAGCCGTCTGCCGCCGAGCCGGCGGACGCTGCCGGGTCGTCTGCGGCTGCGGTGTCGGCTGCCGTCGTGCCGTTGGCGCGCAGCTCGTCGCCGTAGTGCCGGAGCATCAGCTCCTCCAGCGTGGGCGGCTGGCTGACCAGGCTCTGGATGCCGAACCGGCTCAGCGCCTGGATCGCGCCGTCGAGGTGCTCGCCGTCGACAGCGAAGCGGACCCGGTGGTTGTCCGTGACCACGTCGTGCACGCCCGGCAGGTCGCCCAGTCCCGCTGCGGGGCGGGCGGTGTGGGCTTCGATGGCGGTACGGGTGAGATGCCGCAGCTCGGCGAGAGTGCCGGACTGCACCACCTTGCCGAGCCGGACGATGCTGATCCGGTCGCAGAGCTTCTCCACCTGGGCCAGGATGTGGCTGGACAGCAGCACCGTCTTGCCGGCGGCCTTCGCCTCGCGAATGAAGTCCTGGAAGACCACCTCCATCAGCGGGTCCAGCCCGGCGGTGGGCTCGTCGAGCAGGAGCAGCTCCACGTCCGAGGCGAGCGCGGCGATCAGGGCCACCTTCTGCCGGTTGCCCTTGGAGTAGGTGCGGCCCTTCTTCGACGGGTCGAGGTCGAACCGCTCCACCAGCTCGGCGCGGCGGCGCTGGTCCAGGCCGCCGCGAAGGCGGGCGAGCAGGTCGATGGCCTCCCCGCCGGTGAGGTTGGGCCAGAGGTTGACGTCTCCCGGCACGTACGCCAGGCGCCGGTGCAGGGAGACGGCGTCGCGCCACGGATCGCCGCCCAGCAGCGACACCTCGCCACTGTCGGCCCGCAGCAGGCCGAGCAGAACGCGGATGGTGGTGGTCTTGCCTGCCCCGTTGGGTCCGAGGTAGCCGTGCACTTCGCCCGTGTCGACCCGAAGGTCGAGCCCGTCGAGCGCCACCGTGCGGCCGAAGGTCTTCACCAGCCCGGACACCGAGATAGCTGTCGTCATGAATCGAAAAACTATCACAGTTTTCACGAGTGTGTGAACAGACTAAATTCCCTTACATCTGTAAAGTGGGCCGGGAGAGGAGGGGGCTGCGTGACACTCGCAGACGACACGCCGGCGCGCGACGCGCGGGCCGCCGACCCGGCCAGTCCGGGCTCGGCGAATCCGGACCACGAGGAGCTGCTGCGCTTTGTGGAGCGGTTCGCGATGGTGCTGACCGAGTCCGGCATACCCCGGACGCCGGCGCGCGTGTTCGCCTACGTGCTGGCCGAGGACGCCGAGAAGTACACGGCCGCCGAGCTTGCCGCCGGGCTGCGGGTCAGCCTCGGCGCGATCTCCGGAGCGGTCCGGTACCTGCTCCAGGTGGGGTTGCTCGCCAAGGAGCGCGAGCCCGGCTCCCGCAGCGACCACTACCGGATCTTCGACGAGGACATCTGGGGCGCGATCGTCAACCAGCGACTCCCCGTCCTCAAGGTGTACGAGGACGCCGCGGCCGAGGGCGTCAAGCTGCTCCGGGCCGGCTCGGCCGGCGCCCGGCGCATGCGCGAGACCCAGGAGTTCTACGCCTTCCTGCGCGCGGAGCAGCCGAAGGTGATCCAGCGGTGGCGGGAACACCGGCGTGCCCTGTTCCCCGACACCGACTCCGGCTCAGCCTGAGGAGCCGCGCTGTCGATCACTCCGTGGGCGCTGTGCGGCGATCGCGGCGGTCCGCGCGACGGCAGTGCGCCCGGCGAGTGATCAACAAAGGCCGCGGTGCGTCAGGTGAAGCGACGATGCCGGTTGGCCCATTGGTATGAGCGCACCTGGCCGGTTTGGCGGGGATGCACGTAGAGTCGCTGACGCATGCATGACACTGGTGTTCCGCCGGTGAATGCACACGTACGTTGGACCCATCTTCTCCATCGTTTGGGGCCGCGAAGATGTCAGCTACGAAGTTGATCGCCATCGTAGGGGTCGCCGCCGTCGGCGCCGCCTTGGCGTTCACCGTGCCCGGCGTGCCGGCGCACTCCGAGTCCCCGTCCCCGACGTCGGAGGAGTCGACAGCGCCGGCCACCGGCGAGCCCGACGCCGGCCAGCCGGACCCCACGGAGTCAGCCTCCGAGCCGTCCGAGACCACGCAGCCGGAGGACCCCGAGCCGACCGAGAGCCCCGACTCCGAGCCGACGTCGCCCAGCCCGACCTCTCCCGGCCCGACCTCTCCGAGCCCGAGCGCGCCGGGCGACTCTGAGAGCCCGGAGCCACCGACTGCCTCGCCGACCGGCCCGTCGCCCGGCGACCCGCCGCCGGCCGGCAAGCCCCAGCCGGACCGGGACAATCGGCGCGGCGCCGGCCCTGGCGCCGACCCCGGCGCGGACCTCTATCCGCAGCCGCCGTTCACACCGGTCAAGGGGAACCGCTCCGCCGCGCTGCTGCAGCGCCTGTACGACGCGCAGACCAAGCAGCGGAGCCTGCGCAACCAGATCGCGGTCGCCAGCGTCGAGTTGGCCGACGCGCAGGACGCCGTCGCCGCCGCCAAGGCCGGGCTCCGCGGCGCCCGGGTCGCGCGCGACCGGGCCAGGCATGGCTTTCAGGACAGTGTCGTCACGATCTACAAGTCCGGCGCGCCGTACGGCCTCTACCACGCTCTGGAGTCACCGAGCGTGCTCCGCGACGGCGCCCACGGCCAGTTGTCCGCGTTCGGTGACGCCTCTGACCGGGTCGACCTGCTCGCCGACGAGCTGGCCGCGGCCGTGGACGGGCGGGACGCGCTGCTGAGCACGCTCACCGATCTGCGGCGGTCCCTGCGTCAGGCTGACGACGCCGTGACCGGAATCCAGCGCAAGACTGCCAAGAACCTCAGCGGCGCCGTGCCGGACTCCGGCACGCCGGCCGGCGTGGTCGACGACGGTAAGCCGCTCCGGCCGGTGCGCGGCGCGATCACCAGCGGGTACGGCAACCGCTTCGACCCGTACTACCAGCAGTGGCAGTTGCACGCCGGAGTCGACATCGCCGCGCCGACCGGGACGGCGGTGCGGGCCGCGTCCACGGGGCGGGTGACGCAGGCGGGATGGAACGGCGGCTACGGCAACTACATCTGCCTGGCCCACGGGCAGGTGCGCGGACAGCCGATGACCACCTGTTATGCCCACCTGTCCCGGATCCACGTCGCCGCCGGGCAGACAATGACGCGGGGCCAGCGCATCGGCGATGTCGGCTCGACCGGCGCCTCCACCGGGCCGCACCTGCATTTCGAGGTGCGCTTCGGCGGTCGCCCCGCCGACCCGCGACTCTGGCTCTGAGACCCGTCCGCGTCGGCGCGTCCGGACCCGACGGTGGCGCGTTCCCGTACCGGACAGTAGCCCTGACCGGGCCTTGACCGGTCCTCGCGAGGGCTATCTAATGAACGCTTGTCGATGTGAGGGCCATCACGGGAGGTAACGGCGACCGTTTGACTCGAGGTTTCCGCGTGCGGCTGGTCGGGGCCAGCCCGCGTCTGCCGGACATGAAAATTCACGGGGGCGTTGTCGGTGATCCTCGGATCGTTGTCGACGCCGGGTGGGCCAGATCCACTAACTCGATCATGATGCTCCACGCCTGAGACAGCGGACGGGCCGGACTGCCGTGCGATGTGACGGCAGCGCCATCCGGTGCGTGCGCTCGCCCACCTCTGGCAGTACGGGCCGCTCGCACTGTGCGCGCAAGCCGCTGATCCGAGCATCACCGTGTCAATCGTGAGCACCGGTGACCGCAGAGAGGCGCGACCTGTGAACGAACGGCGATCCGTGGAGCAGTTCGATGTGGTGGGAGCCGGGCTGGGCCCGTTCAATCTGAGTCTCGCCGCTCTGCTCGAACCTCTCTCCGATCTTCGTGCTCGCTTCTTCGAGGCGCGTTCCTCGTTCCAGTGGCACTGCGGAATCATGGTTCCCGGGGCCGAGCTCCAGGTCTCGTTCCTCAAAGATCTGGTCACGCTGGCCGACCCCAGCAGTCACTTCTCCTTTCTCAACTACCTGGCGCACGAAGGCCGGTTGCACCGGTTCCTGATCGCGCATGCCGATCGGTGCTCACGGCAGGAGTTCGAGCTCTACTACCAGTGGGCCGCAAGCCAGCTCGAGAGCGTGCGATGGAATCACAGGGTCGAGCGGGTCGAGCTCGCGGCGGGCGGCTTGGCGGTCAGCTGCTCGGGCGGCGGGTCGGTGACGGGGAGCAACCTGGTGCTCGGGTCGGGCCGTGAGCCCTGGATGCCGGAGTTCGCGACGAAGTTGCGCGGCGACACCGTGCTGCATGCCGCCGAGTTCCGCACCGTGCGACCGTCGCTGCGGGGGCGGGACGTGGTGGTGGTGGGCGCCGGGCAGAGCGGCGCCGAAGTGGTGAACAACCTGCTCTCCGGCGAGCTCGGTCTGCCGCGCTCGCTCACCTGGATCTCCAGTCGTCTCGGAATACTCCCGTTGGACGACTCGCCGTTCAGCAACGAGTGGTTCCATCCCGCATACGTCGACCACTTCTACGGCTTGTCGGCCGAGCGCCGGCAGGAGTTGTTGAGTCGGCAACGCATGGCCAGCGACGGCGTCTCGGAGTCGCTGCTGCGCGAGATCTACCGCCGCCTGTACGAGCTGGACACGCTGCGGCCCGGGCGGATGCGGCACCGCCTGTTGGTGTGCCGGAGATTGATCGACCTGCTCCACGACCACGGCCGGCTGGCAGCCACTGTGCACGACGAGGACACCGGCGGGATCGAGACCTGCGAGGCGGACGTGGTCATCTGCGCGACCGGCTACCGCAGCCAGTTCCCCGAGTACCTCGAACCCTTGCGGGGACGGATCCTGGACAGCGACGGCGCGCTGCGGATCCGGCGCGACTACTCGTTGGAGTGGGACGGTCCACCAGAGCTGGGCATCTACGTGCAGAACGCCGCCGAGGGCACCCACGGCGTCGCCGATCCCAACCTCAGCCTGGCGGCGTGGCGCAGCGCGAGGATCGTCAACTCGATCTGCGGCCGCACCGCGTACCGGATCGAAGGGGCGCCGTCGACGATCTCCTGGGACGGCGCGGACCCGCGCCCACCCGACGCGCCTGACCAAGACCTGTCCACGCCACCCATCGCGGGGGTGAATGTGCTGTGACACAGCCTGCCCGAATCGCCTACCAAGCTCCCGAGCCGCACGACTCCGGGATGGTGGTGGAAGAGGTCGCCGAGGCGACCCCGGGGTCGGAGAAGTGGCCGTTTCTGGCCAGCCGGTTTGAGGTGCCGCCCGGCGCCACCAGCGAACGGGACGTGCACGACGTGTCCGAGCTGTGGCTGGTGCGTTCCGGCTCCGGCGTCGTCGCCTTCGGCGACACGGTGATGGACGTCGGCCCCGGCGAGATGGTCTTCTTCGACAGCCGGGTGCCGCACCAGATCACCAACACCGGCTCCGAGCAGCTCCGGCTGTTCAGCGTGTGGTGGCAGGGAAAGCCGGCATGACCGCCGATCTGGCTGTCGTGGGCGGCGGTGTGATCGGGTGCTTCGCGGCCTACCAGGCGGTGCGCGCGCATCCGGACTGGCGGGTGGTGCTGCTGGAGCGCGTCGCGATCGGAGCCGGAGCCACCGGCTGGTCCGCCGGCGCCTGCTTTCCGTTGGCGGCCACGGCTGCCCATCGCGCCCTGGTGCGGGACAGCGCCGCCAGCTACGCCGCGCTGGCGGGCACGGCGGCGCACCAGTTCGTGCGGCCGGTGCAGATGATCTACGTGGCTGGCCCGGACCGTCTCGCCGGGCTGCAGGAGCGGGTGGTGGACGCCGCTCTTCGCCCGGTCTCGGACTCCGAACGCGGCGCCGTGGCGCGGATGCTGCCCGGGGTGCGACTCGCCGCTGGCGAGGAGCTGGTCACTCACGACGGGCACGGGTTCGCGGTGCACGCCCGGGCGCTCGCCGAAGGACTGGCGGCCGAGTTCGCCGAGCGGGCGGAGATCCAGCTCGGCCAGGCGGTCGGCGCGGTGGAGGCCGACGGTGACGGCTACCGGCTGCTCGCCGACGGCGTCACCTGGTCGGCCCGCCGGGTGGTGGTGGCCTCCGGCCCATGGGCGTTGCCCACCGTACGCCCGCTGCCCGGCCCCGGGCCCGGGGCCGGGCAGCGGGCGTCGTGGCCGGAGCCGGCCGGGGCCCGGCGAAAGCGGGTCGCCGCGCTCTACACCCGACTCCCGGTGACCCTTGACGACCCGTTGGTCTATTTCCTCGACGACGACCTGTTCGTCCTGCCGCTGTGCGTCGGGTCCGCGCTGGTGAGCTTCTACCGGGACGAGTGGGACACCGACCCGGACGCTGTCGACGGCCGCGCCGACGACGCCGATCTGCGGGCCGGGATCGCGGCGTTGCACGGTCGCAGCGCCGCCGCCGCGGAGGCGGTGACCGGCGGCAGGGCCTTCTGCGACCTGTACACCGAGCACCGTCTGCCCATGGTCAGCGCCGACCCGGCCATGCCAGGGCTCGCCGCGGTCCGCGGCGGCTGCGGATTCGGGGTGCGGCTCGCTCCGGCGCTGGCCGGCGCGGCGCTGCGCGCCGTCGACACGCGGCTCGCGGTGTCAGATCTAGCCGCTCATGGAGGTACGCGTGACCACTAGCACCGACGGCGCCGCGCGCGACCGCTTCGACGCGCGGCCGGTCTTCGTCTTCTCCACGCCGCCGACCCCGAACGGCGACCTGCATCTGGGACACCTGTCCGGGCCCTATCTCGGCGCTGACGTGTTCGTGCGGTTCCAGCGCATGCGCGGCGTGACGGCCTGGCACGTCACGGGCAGCGACGACTACCAGAGCTACGTGGTCGAGTGCGCCCGGCGCGAGGGGCGGGAGCCGGCGGAGACCGCGGCCAACTACAGCGCCGAGATCGCCGCCACGCTGCGGCTGATGGACATCGAGCCCGACCAGTACACAGTCACCGACGCCGATCCGGCGTACCGGGACGGTCTGCGGGAGTTCTTCTCGCGCCTGGTCCGCTCCGGGTCCGTGGCGCCGCGCGAGGATCCGGCGCTGGTCGACGCGGCGACCGGGGCGTACCTCTACGAGGTCGAGGTGTCGGGCGACTGTCCCCACTGCGGCGATCCGACCGGCGGCAACATCTGCGAGGAGTGCGGCGAGCCCAACGTCTGCGCCGACCTCGCCGAGCCGCGGTCCGCGCAGTCGGACGCGCCGCCGCGCCAGGTCAACCTCACCCGGCACTCGCTCCCGCTGCACGAGTTCCGGGCGGACGTCGCGGCGCACCACCGGCTCGGGCGGGTCCCCGCGCGCCTGAAGGAGCTGGCCGCGCGGCTCTTCGCCCGGGACCGCCTGGACATCCCGGTCACCCACCCGTCGACCTGGGGCGTGCCCCCGCTGGAGCAGGGCGCCGACGGCCAGGTCATCTGGGTGTGGCCGGAGATGGCGTACGGCTTCCTGCACGGCATCGAGTCGCTGGGCCGCCGCCTGGGGCGGGACTGGCGCGCGGACTCGCCGCAGGCCGATTGGAAGATCGTTCATTTCTTCGGGTACGACAACAGCTTCTACCACGCGATCCTGTACCCGGCGCTGTACCGGCTGGCGCACCCCGACTGGAACCCGGACATCGACTACCACGTCAACGAGTTCCTGCTCCTGGAGGGAGCGAAGTTCTCCACCAGCCGCCGCCACGCGATCTGGGGCAAGGAGATCCTCGGCCCACACAGCGTCGACGCGGTCCGCTTCTTCCTGTCGCGCGCCCGGTCCGAGGGCCGGCGCACGAACTTCGAGCGCGGCGAGTACGACACGGTGCTGAAGGAGACGCTGATCGGCGCCTGGCAACGCTGGCTCAACGATCTCGGCGCCAGGATCGCCGAACGCCACGGCGGAGCGGCGCCGGAGCCCGGGGTGTGGACGCCGGAGCACACCGCCTTCCTGCGGCGGCTCGGCACGAGGCTGTCCGCGCTCACCGACAGCCTGGGAGCGGACGGCTTCTCGCTCAACCAGGCCGCGGAGACGCTGGACGGGATCGTCCAGGACGCTGCCAGGTTCTCCAGCCTGGAGAGCGCGGTGAAAGGGATCGAGGACTGGAAGGACCAGACGCGCACGGCGACGGCGCTGGAGCTCGCCGCCGCCCAACTGCTGGCGCGGTCCGCGGCCCCGGTGATGCCGCGCTTCGCGGCGCGTCTGGCGGGGGCGCTCGGCGCCCCTCCGCCGGCGGATTGGCCGCAGGCTGTGACGTTGGTCCCGCCGGGGACCCGGATCGACCTGGCGCGCCAAGTCTTCTTCGGTGCGGAGCCCGACGAGCAGCCGCAGGCGCCTCCCGCTCCAGCTGCCGCCGCGCCGCTGCTGCCCTGGCTGCGCGGGCTGGTGCGCAGCACGTTGCAGCTGGCCGACGACGAGCCCGTCGACCACAGGGGACTGGTCGAGCTCGGCATGGAATCGCTG
>WHSM01000297.1 GCA_009380105.1 Micromonosporaceae bacterium | reverse complement strand
GAGCCGGTCGGCGAGCAGTTCCACCGCCACGCGCCCGACCTGCTCCTTGTCGGGCTTGACCGTGGTGAGCGTCGGGGTGGCGTACCGGCCGTCCTCGATGTCGTCGAAGCCGACCAGCGCGATGTCGTCGGGAACTCGCACCCCGCGCCGCAGCAGCGTGCGCAGCGCCCCCAGGGCGATCAGGTCGTTGAAGCAGAACACCGCGTCCGGTGGTTCGTCGAGGTCCAGCAGCGAGGCCATCGCCGCGGCGCCGTCGGCTCGGTGGTAGGCCGGCGCCGGCCGCACCAGCGAAGGGTCTGCCGGCAGACCCGCGTGGTCGAGCGCCTGCTGGTAGCCCCGCAGCCGCAGTCGCGCGGTGACGCCGGCGGCGACCTTCTGGGCGCCGATCGCGGCGATCCGGCGCCGTCCCAGCTCGACGAGATGCGCGGTGGCTTCACGGGCGGCGGCGACGTTGTCCACCACCACATGGTCGGCGACCAGATCGCTGCCGCCGATCCGCTCGCCGAGCAGCACCATGGGGGCGGCGTCGGTGCGGGTGGCGATCTCGCTGGCGGTGAGCGCGAGCGGGCTGAAGATCAGGCCGTCGATCAGCTCGCGGCGGATGCCGTCGACGACGACGCGTTCACGTTCCCGCGACCCTTCGGTCTGGTCGATCAGCACGGTCCAGCCGCGCTCTTCGGCGGCGGTCACGATGTGGCGCGCCACCTCGGCGAAGTACGGCGAGTCCAGCTCCGGCAGCGCCAGGGCGACCACGCCGGACCGCGCCGCGCGCAGGCTGCGCGCGGAGAGGTTCGGCCGGTACCGGAGCTCGGCGATCGCCCGTTCGACCCGGTCGCGGGTCTCCGGCCGCACGTGGGCGTAGCCGTTCACGACGTTGGAGACAGTCTTGATCGAGACGCCGGCCCGTTCCGCGACGTCTTTCAGGCGAGCCTGCACCGCCACGACCCCTTTCCGCTCCCCGTTGCGGAGCACATCGTTGCACATCCGGACTTTACAACGTTGTAACAGAGGAGTAAGAACTAACGGCATGAGTTCTGCCCCACTGAATGCCGAGGTCGTGATCGACCCCCGGTCGCCGATCGCCGAGGTCGACCGGAGGCTCTTCGGATCGTTCGTCGAGCACATGGGCCGCTGCGTCTACGGCGGGGTGCACGAACCGGAGCATCCGACCGCCGACGAGCGCGGATTTCGCGGCGATGTTCTGGAGTTGACCCGTGAGCTGGGCCCGTCCGTGGTCCGCTACCCGGGTGGGAACTTCGTCTCCTCGTACCGCTGGGAAGACGGCGTCGGCCCGGTCGGCGAGCGCCCCAAACGCCTCAATCTGGCGTGGCGCAGCCTGGAGCCCAACGCGTTCGGCCTCAACGAGTTCATGGCGTGGGCGAAGGCCGCGGACGTCGAGCCGATGCTGGCCGTCAACCTCGGCACCAGGGGGATCCAAGAGGCCTGCGACCTGCTGGAGTACTGCAACCACCCATCCGGCACCCACCTGTCCGACCTACGCCGCAAGCACGGCGTCGAGGCGCCCCACGCGATCAAGCTGTGGTGCCTCGGCAACGAGATGGACGGGCCCTGGCAGGTGGGGCACAAGACCCCGCACGAGTACGGGCGACTCGCCGCCGAGACGGCCAACGCGATGCGGATGGTCGACCCGTCCGTCGAGCTGGTCGCCGCCGGCAGCTCCAACTCGCAGATGCCCACCTTCGGCGAGTGGGAGGCGACGCTGCTGGAGCACGCCTACGACCAGGTCGACTACGTCTCGCTGCACCACTACTTCGACCCGGACACGCAGGACCGCGCGGACTTCCTGGCCTCCGGCGTGGTGATGGACCGGTTCATCGAGTCAGTCGTCGCCACCTGCGACCATGTCGGCGCGAAGCTGCGCAAGCGCAAGCGGATGCGGCTCAGCTTCGATGAGTGGAACGTCTGGTACCACAGCCGGTTCACCGAGCCGACGGACCGCGGGCTGCTCGGCATGCCGCCGCTCATCGAAGACGACTTCACCGTCACCGACGCCGTCGTGGTCGGAGACCTGCTGATCAGCCTCCTGCGGCACGCCGACCGGGTCGCCGTCGCCAACCAGGCGCAGCTGGTGAACGTGATCGCGCCGATCCGCACCATCGACGGCGGGCCGGCGTGGCGGCAGAGCATCTTCCACCCGTTCGCGCTGACCTCACGGCTGGCCCACGGCGTCGCGCTGCGCACGGCGCTGCGCGCCCCGACCTATCAGACCTCCGAGCACGGCGACGTGCCGGTGCTCTCGGCCGTGGCCGTCCACCGCGACGACGCGACCACGCTGTTCGCGGTCAACCGCGCCGAACGCCCCCTCGACCTGGCGATCGACCTGCGAAGCCTGCCCGGCCACGACCTGGTCGAGCACCTGGCGGTGGCCGACGACGACCCTGCCGCGATCAACACACCTGATCGGCCGGACCGGGTCCGGCCGCGGCGCCTCACGACATCCGCCGTGGACGCCGGACAGGCGACGGCGCACCTGCCTCCAGTGTCCTGGAACGCGCTCCGCCTCACCCCCCGCAAAGACTGACCCACGCCCGCGAACCACCGCACAACCCACGAGAGAGGCTGGGAACGATGACCGATTCTCAGAGCCACAGCCCACTGTCCCGACGCGGCTTCCTGGGCCTCGCCGCCAGTGTCGGCGCCGCCGCAGGCCTCGCCGCCTGCTCCAGCGGCTCCGGGGGCGCCGCCGGAAGCGGACAGAAGTACACCGGCCCGAAGGTGGACCTGACCTTCTGGAACGGCTTCACCGGCGGCGACGGCCCGTTCATGAAGAAGCTGGTCGCCGAGTTCAACTCCAAGCACAAGAACATCAAGGTCAAGCCCACGGTGTACGAGTGGGCCTCGTACTACGAGAAGCTGCCCGCGGCGGTCGCCAGCGGCAAGGCGCCCGACATCGGCATCATGCACGTCGACAGCCTCGCCACCAACGCCGCCCGTGGCGTCATCCTGCCGCTGGACGACCTGGCCAAGACGCTCAAGCTGTCCCAGGACGACTTCGCCGACACGGTCTGGAAAGCGGGGGAGTACAAGGGCCAGCGGTACGGCATCCCACTCGATGTGCACCCGCTCGGTTTCTACTACAACAAGAAGGTGATGGCGCAGGCGGACCTGGATCCAGAGCAGCCGCCGCAGACCGCCGACGACTACATGGCCGCGTTGGACGCGCTCAAGAAAGCCGGCGTCAAGGGCATGGCGATGACCCCGCACGTCTTCACCGGCGCGATGACCTTCCACTCCCTGCTCTGGCAGCACGGCGGCGAGCTGTTCAACGCCGAGGTGAGCCAGCCGGCGTTCGCCGATGACGCCGGTGTCGCCGCGCTCACCTGGATGGTCGACCTGGTCAAGAACGGCCACAGCCCGAAGAACGTCGGCCAGGACGCCGACGTCACCGCGTTCCAGAACGACAAGACAGCCTTCAACTGGAACGGCATCTGGCTGATCAACGGCCTCAAGGAGGTCGACGGCCTGGAGTGGGGCGTCGCCCCGCTGCCCCAGATCGGCTCCCAGAAGGCGGCCTGGGCAGGTTCGCACAACTTCGTGCTGCCGAAGCAGCGGAAGGCCGACAACAACAAGCTCTCCGCGGCGAAGGTGTTCGTCAACTGGATCAGCCAGCAGTCCCTGGAGTGGGCCAAGGGCGGCCAGGTGCCGGCGCGGAAGAGCGTCCGCGAGTCGAGCGAGTTCGAGGCCCTCACCGAGCAGGCTGCCATCGGACAGCAGGTCGACTACCTGCGGTTCCCGCCGCCGGTGCCGGGCATCGGCGAGGCGTTCGACCCGCTCAACACGGCGATCAACCAGGCTGTGCTGCTGAAGCAGGACCCGGCGAAGGCCCTCGAGGAGGCGGCTGGCAAGTCGGCCAAGATCCTCGCGGAGAACGCGAAGAAGTACGGGTGACCTGTCGTGAGTCGGGCAAGCCGAGTCGGGCGGTTGACGCCGTACCTGTTCCTCGCGCCGTACCTGACCCTGTTCGGGGCCTTCATGATCGGCCCGATCGGCTACGGCATCTGGGTCAGCCTGCATGAGTGGGACTACCTGCTGCCGAACAAGCCGTGGGTCGGCCTGGACAACTACACGGCGCTGTTCGACCCCGAGTCGTACGTCTACAGCAACTTCTGGCAGAGCATGCGCGCCACGGGGATCTTCACCGTGGCGAGCGTGCCCTTCCTGGTGACGATCCCGCTCGGCATCGCACTGATGCTGAACCGGACGTTCCCGGGGCGGAACCTGTTCCGCGCGCTGTACTTCGCGCCGTACGTGCTCGGCGTCGCGGTGGTCGGCCTGCTCTGGCGGTACCTGCTCGACCCGAACGTGGGCATGATCAACTACCTGCTCGGCCTGGTTGGCCTGCCTGGCGACACACCGTGGACCAACGGCCTGCCGTGGGCCTGGATCGGCCTGGTCGGGATGACGGTGTGGTGGACGCTCGGCTTCAACGCCGTGATCTTCCTCGCCGGGTTGCAGGACATCCCGCGCGAGCTGTACGACGCGGCCAAGGTCGACGGGTCGAGCCGCTGGCAGGAGTTCCGGCACGTCACGCTGCCGGGACTGCGTCCGGTGTCGGCCTTCGTCGTGACGATCACGATCCTCGCCTCGGCG
The DNA here is from genome assembly GCA_009380105.1 of Micromonosporaceae bacterium. Classification (GTDB taxonomy): domain Bacteria; phylum Actinomycetota; class Actinomycetes; order Mycobacteriales; family Micromonosporaceae; genus WHSM01. The sequence continues at coordinate 1,153 of WHSM01000297.1, read as the reverse complement.
AACATGTTCGGGCAGGCGTTGCTGGTCACCAACGGCGCGCCGGGGAACGACACCCGCACCGCGATCATGTACATCGCGCAGGAGGGTCTGCGGAACTTCCGGATGGGCAACGCCGCCGCGATGGGCTTCATCCTGGCGCTCTGCCTCGCCCTGGTGAGCATCGTCAACTTCCGCCTCTTCCGGTACCGGGAGTGATGCCTCATGACTACTGTCAAAGAAACCCAGCGTCCGACCGAGCGCCCGGCGCCGGCCGTCCGTTCTGACCGGTCGCGCCGTTCCCGGCCCGGCCTCGGCTGGTACACCGGCCTGCTCGGGCTCTCACTGGTCTTCGTGGCGCCGCTGGTGTGGATGGTCGTCACCTCGTTCAAACACAAGAACGAGGCGCTGCGAATCCCGCCGACGTGGCTGCCCACGGAGGTCTCCACAGAGGGGTACGACACGATCCTCGGCGCCGACTCCCAGTCGCCGGTGCTCACCTGGTTCCTGAACAGCATGCTCGCGGCGTCGGCGCACACCGTTCTGGTGCTGGTCGCCGCCTCGTGCGCGGCGTACCCGCTGGCCCGGATGGACTTCCCCGGCAAGAACCTGATCTTCGGGGTGATCATCTCCACCCTGCTGGTGCCGGGCTTCGTGCTGCTGGTCCCGAACTACCTCATCGTCGACTGGCTGGGCTGGATCGACACCCTCTGGGCGTTGATCGTGCCGGGCGCGGCGAGCGCGTTCGGGGTGTTCTTCCTCCGGCAGTTCTTCCTGTCGCTGCCGGCGGACCTGGAGGAGGCGGCGCTCCTCGACGGCGCCAACTACTTCCAGATCTTCACGCGGGTCGTGCTGCCGTTGTCCAAGCCGGCGCTCGCCACCCTGGCGGTGCTGTCGTTTCTGGCCAACTGGAACGACTTCGTCTGGCCGATCTACGTGATCTTCAGCCCAGAGAACATGACACTGCCGCCCGGCCTTGCGACGCTGCAGGGCGCGTACCGGGTCGACTTCCCGGTGCTCATGGCCGGCGCCCTGATCGCCAGCATCCCGGTGCTGATCCTCTTCGCCTTCACGCAGCGGTACGTCATCGAAGGCGTCTCCCGCAGCGGTCTGAAAGGCTGATCCCCCAAGGAGCGTTGTCGTGAAACGGATTCTCGCGGTCGCAGCCGCCCTGGCG
>WHSM01000333.1 GCA_009380105.1 Micromonosporaceae bacterium | reverse complement strand
GACTCTTGATGGCATGACGCAGCCAGAGCCGTACGAAGAAGGGCACGTGCCCCCAGAACAGAAGCAGGCAGACGGCGGTCAGCCGCCCACGGTGGAGTGGGTTCTGTCCGGCGACATCACCGTCCAAGGCGACTCCTTTGGCGGCGACAAGCACGTGAGGCGCGAGACTGACGAGGAGGACGAGGGCTGGGTCGGCCGCGGGCCAGCCGACAGTGATCACGGTGGCTACGGCGCTGAGATGGCTTATGGCCAGAAGGACGCCGACGGCGGTCAGCCGCCGAACCTCGGATAACCCATGCCGAACACCTTCGTCGGGCTGCTGCTGTTCGTCGTTCTGCTGATACCTGGCTTCGTGTACGTCCTCGCCACTGAACGGGGACCACGCCCGGTCCGCACCTTCAGCGCATTCCAGGAGGTGTCCCGGATCGCGGTGGTCAGCCTGTCGGCCAACACCGTCGTCGCGCTGTTGTTCTCGGCGGCGTACCCGATGCTGAGCCCGGCGCTCTTCCCCGATATCGCGAACCTGTTCACCACCCCCCAGCAGCAGATAGCCGCCACGCCGGGCTTCCTCGGCGGTTGGCTGGTCGGCCTGTTGCTGCTGTCGTGCGCGGTCGCGCTGGTCTTCGCGGGAGTGGTCAGCCGTGGGTACGGCGCCCGGCTGGTCCGAAAGCGTCCGCTGTCCTGGGTCGTGCCCGGCACTGGCGGCGTCTATCAGCACTCCGCATGGTGGCAGGTGTTCGAGTACGAGCAAGCGAGCGGGACCAAGAAGCGCGTGGTGGCTCGGCTGTCGGACGGCGGCGCGGTCGAGGGGTACATCTGGACGTACAGCCCGCTCTCCGACGAGACAGGTGACCGCGAACTGGTGCTCACCGGTCCTCTGGTGTTCCGCGACAAGGACGGCAAGGAGTGCGTCGAGGAGAAGGGCGCGGCCATCCTGAGCGCCCGCAACATCCAGAGCCTCCACATCCGGTACGAACCTCGCTAGGCGACCGGAGCGGAGCGCCGGTACCCCCGGAAAATGCGCTCGCGACCGGACGTCGAAGTGTGGAGGATGTGCTGGTGCGGATGCATGCCGATCAGGTCGACGTCACCGAGGAGACGGTCGCCGGCCTCGTGGCCGTCCAGTTTCCCGAGTGGCGTGATCTTCCCGTGCGTGCGGTCGCCTCGCATGGCACGGTGAACGCGCTGTTCCGCCTGGGCGACGAGATCATCCTTCGGTTTCCGCTGCGGCCGAGCCTTGACGCCGAGTCGCGTGAGGAGTTGGCACGCGAGCAGGACAACGCCCGGCGCATCGCCGCGCACGTGCCGCTTCCGGTCCCTGAGCCGGTGGCGTTGGGGGTGCCGGGCGAGGGCTACGCCGGTCCGTGGACGGCGTACCGCTGGATCCCCGGCTCGCCGGTGAGCGGCGCCGGCGCGGGCGACCTGGAGCAACTCGCGCGAGACCTCGCCGGATTCGTCCGGGCCTTCCACGGCATGGACACCGGCGGCCGGGCATGGGACGGCCTCAGCCGCGGCGGGCCGCTCCACACCAAGGACGACTACGTGCGCCGCGCCCTCGCCGAGAGCGCTCACCTCACCGACACCGTCGGGCTCGCCCGGGCGTGGGAGCGCTGTCTGGAAGCGCCGCATCATGACGCGGCTGACGTCTGGATCCACGCCGACCTGATGCCGGGGAATCTGCTCGTACGCGACGGAAAGCTCTCCGCTGTGATCGATCTCGGAGCGGTCTGTGTCGGCGACCCGGCCGTGGACCTCATGCCGGCGTGGAACCTGCTGGGACCAGCGGCCCGCGAGACGTACCGGCGCGCGGTCGGCGTCAACGAGGCGAGGTGGGAACGCGGACGCGGATGGGCTGTCGTCCAGGCGATCGGCGCCCTCCCGTACTACGTCGACACCAACCCGGCCATGGCCGACACAGCCCGCCGCACCCTCGACGCCGTCCTGGATTGACCGGCGGCCTCAGATGCGCAACGTGACCGTGCTCGGCAGCTGCGGGGCCTTCCCCGAGCCGGGCAGGGCGTGCAGCGGGTTCCTGGTCGAATGGGACGGCTATCGACTCGCGCTTGACCTTGGGTACGCCACGCTGCCCCGGCTCCTCGCACACTGCCCTGACTGCGGTGTTGACGCGGTGGTCATCACCCACGAGCACCCCGACCACTGCGTGGACCTGCACGGCCTGTTCCGGATGCGTCTGTACGGTGGCGTCCAAGCGCCCAAACTCCCGCTGTGCTGCCCGCCAGGTGTGATCGATCGGCTTCGCGGGCTGGAGCCCGATGTCGAACTGCGGGCCGTCTTCGACGTCCACGACCTGCCGGGTGATCACCGCGTCGGCCCGTTCACGTTAGCCAGCATGCTGCTGCCGCATTACGTGCCTAACGCGGGCGTCCGGCTGGAGGCGGACGGGGTCGCGCTCGCGTACACCGGAGACACCGGCCCGGACCCGCTACTGGCCGAACTCGGCCGAGACGCCGACCTGTACATCGTCGAGGCCACTGATCGCGACGGCGAGACGCGCCAGCGCCCGCGCAAGCTGCTCACCGCTGCTGAAGCCGGCTACTGGGCGTCCCAAGCCGGAGCGCGCAGGCTGATGCTGACCCATTTCTGGCCAGGTAACGACCGGGACGCCGCGCGCTCCGCCGCCGTGTCGGCCTTCAGGGGCGAGGTGCTCCTCGCCGACGAAGACCTGGTCGTGCCGCTCGCCTAGTCGCGGTGGAGAACGAGGAAGTGGACATGTGGGTGGCTGAGCGTTGAGCGATGCTGCTCTACCGAACCATTGTCAAGACCTCCGGAGTAAAAGTCTTCCGAGCGGCTGCGCGGCGCCCAATAACATCGGTCCATGACGCGTACGAGCCATCTCGGCGCCTGCCCCTTGGACTGCCCGGACACGTGCGTCTGGCAGCTGACGGTCGAGGACGGCCGGGCGGTCGAGATCCGCGGCGACCGGGACCACCCGTTCACGCGGGGGGCGCTGTGCGGCAAGGTCAACCGCTACCTCGACGCGGTCAACGGCCCTGACCGCCTGACCTTTCCGCTGCTGCGCGCAGGGCCGAAAGGCGTCGGGTCGGCGTCGTTCCGGAGGGCGACGTGGGACGAGGCGATCGCCCGGGTCGCGTCCGGGTTGCGGGCCACGATCGACCGCGACGGCCCCGAGGCGATCCTTCCGTACTACTTCGCCGGCACGATGGGGCACGTGCAGGGCTGGACGATGGGCCCTCGCCTGTTCGCGCACCTGGGCGCGTCGCGGCTGCGCACCACGATCTGCACAGCGGCGGCCAAGGCGGCGCTGCGATCGTTGTACGGGGCCTCGGTCGGCTTCGAGCCGGAGTCGATCGTCGAGGCGCGGCTGATCCTGCTCTGGGGCGCCAACCTGGTGTCGACGAACCTCCACCAGTGGCCGTTCGTGCAGGAGGCGCGGGCGCGGGGTGCGCACGTCGTGACGATCGACCCGCTGCGCACCGACACGGCGGCGCGCAGCGACGAGCACATCGCGCCGCTGCCGGGCACGGACGCCGCCTTGGCACTGGGTCTGATGCGGCACGTGCTCGACGCGGGCGCGGCCGACCGGGCGTGGCTCGACGCGCACACTGTCGGCTGGCCGGAGCTTGCGGACCGGCTCGCCGACTGGCCCGTGGAGCGCGCCGCGGCGGAGTGCGGGCTGGATGTCGAGGTGGTGCGGCGCCTGGGCGAGCGCGTCGCGACGACCCGCCCGACCGCCGTCCGCGTCGGACTCGGTCTGCAGCGCCATCACGGGGCGGGCCAGGCCATCCGCGCGATCTGCGCGCTTCCGCTGGTCACGGGCGACTTCCGGCACCCCGGCGGCGGAGCCTTGTGCATGACGTCGGGACATTACGTTGTGAACGAGGGCGCCGTCGTGCGCCCGGACGGCATGTCGGCCCCGGCCGCGCGGTCGATCAACATGAGCCGGCTCGCGGCGGCCCTCACGGGCGAGGCGGACCCGCCCATCACCTCGCTGGTGGTCTTCAACGCCAACCCGGCCGCCACGGCGCCCGGCCAGAGCCGCCTGCGGGAAGGGCTGCTGCGGGAGGATCTGTTCACTGCGGTGCTGGAGCAGCGCTGGACGGACACCTGCGACTACGCCGACGTCGTGCTGCCGGCCACGATGCAGCCGGAGCATCTCGACCTGCATTCGTCGTACGGCCACCACTACACGACGCTGAACCTGCCGGTGACGCGAGCGCCGGGGGAGGCGCTGCCGAACACGGAGATCTTCCGGCGCATCGCGGCCGCGATGGGGCTCGACCACCCGCGCCTGCGCGACACGGACGAGGATCTGGCCCGGCAGCTGCTCAACGGCGCCCCGGTCAGCTTCGAGGAGCTGCGGGAGCGGACGTACGCGCGGACCACGGGTGTCGCCGTCGGCTCGGCCCCGTACGCCCAAGGAGGTTTTCCCACGCCGGACGGGCGCGCGCGGCTGCTCGACCCGGCGCTGAACCGCCACGGCGTCGACCCGCTCGTCGGCTATACCCCGCCCGCGGAGGCGGCCGACCCGACGAACGCGGCGGCGGCCGTCCGGCGGCTCGCGGAGCGTTTCCCGCTCGTGCTCATCGCCCCGGCGGGCCGGTTCTTCATGAACTCGACCTTCGCCTCGCTGCCCTGGCACCTCCGCAAGATGGGGGAGCCGCGCGTGCACCTGCACCCGGACGACGCGGCAGCCCGCGGCCTGGTCGACGGCAGCGCGGTGCGGGTGCGCAATGACCGGGGCTCGTTCCTCGCGGCGGTCGCCGTCGACGACGCCACCCGGCCGGGCGTCGCGTTCACGTACAAGGCCTACTGGGCGCGGCTGAGTCCCGGCCGCGCCACCGTCAACGCGGTGACCGCCGTGCGGGACACCGACCTCGGCGGCGGCCCGACGTTCCACGACACGCGCGTGGAAGTCGAGGCCGTCATCGGGTGAAGAACTCGATCAGCAGCGGGGCGAGCGCCTTGGGCTGCACCATGTGGTTCTGGCCGTCGAGGGTGCGGTGCTCGGCGTTGGGCAACACGTCGGCGATCGCGCGCTGCGCG
>WHSM01000232.1 GCA_009380105.1 Micromonosporaceae bacterium | reverse complement strand
AGTTCGCACGCAGCGCGCTCAGGGTCGCCGACTACGCCGCTGTGATGCACGGCGGCCGGATCGTCGCGACCGGTGAGCCGGCGGAGATCCGCGCCCACCTGGCGGACGTCTACCTCGGAGGAGCGGCATGAGCCACACTATGGGCCCGGCAGCCCGTCGCGTCGTGACCGGTCGGCTGCTGCTGGCCGGAGCGCTCCTCGGCGCCGTCGCGCTGTCCGGCGCCGCCGTCGCCGGGCCGAGGCCGGCGCAGGCTCCGGGCATCGGCGGCTTCCAGGCCAGGGCGCAGTCGTCGGCAGTGAGCATCCAGGTGTACGAGCCGACGATCCCGATCCCGCACGAGCCCCAGGCAGAGCTGAACGTCGCGTACACCCGGTCGACTCTCGCCACCGGCCCCGACGGGCGCGGCACCGCGAGCTGGCTGTGGCCCGGCGACCCGGTCGGCGACGGCTTCGGCACGATCGTCGGCGATCCCGAGCAGAAATGGCCGTCGCAGGTGAACGCGCGCACCCCGGACGGCGAGGAGAAGCAGGAGCTGACCCCAGGCTCCGGGATGCGGACGTCCGCCGACGCCGACCGCGTCGCGTCGAAAGTGAACCTGGTGGGTCTGGCGGCGCCGCCGTCCGGGTCGCCGGGACTGCCGGGCCCGCCGCCGGGCACGGCGCCGGCGCCGCCCGGCATGGACGTGCTCGCCAGGGCCGAGGGAGTCCTCAGCAGCACCGAAGTCGCCGTCACCGACAACGGGGTGACCGCCACCGCCCGTACCGCCGCCAAGAACATCGCGCTGCTCGGCGGCCTCATCACGATCGACGTTGTCGCCACCAGGTCGACGGCCGGCAGCACCGCCACGAAAGCCACCGCTGACGGGCTCGCCACGATCACCGGGGTCAACGTCGCGGGCAGGAAGCTCGCCATCGACTCCACAGGCGTGCGGCTGGCCGACCAGGGCGCCGATATGCCGGAGGTCCCGAAGCAGGTCGCCGACCAGCTCAAGGCGCTGGGCATCACGATCTCCGCGCTGCCCACGAAGCGCTCCGTGAAAGGAGCGAAGGGCTCCCTGCATGCCAATGGCCTGGTGATCACTGTGGACACCAGGCCGTTGCGGAGCAAGCTCGACACGGCGCCGCTGAACCCGATCATCGACCTGCTGCCACAGGAACTCCAGGACCAGCTCAACCTGCTGCTCGGGCTCGGCCCCAAGATCGTGTACACGGTCGGCGAGGCCCAGAGCACCGCGGCCCCCGGCGCCGGGCCAGGCGGCGTCCCGGGCCCAGGTGACGCGCCGAGCGGCGCCGCCCCCGGCAAAGGCGACGCGCCCGAGCAGCGCGCCGGGGTGAAGTTGCCGCCGCTCGGGGCGATTCCAAGAGCGCTGCTGCTCGGCGCCCTGGTGCTCGCGGCGGCGGTCGGCTGGGCGCTGCAACGCGCCGGAGCGGTGATGCTCGCCGGGGCGGGCGCGTGCGACCACGGCCTCGTCACCGGAGTGCCGGACCTGCGGAAGGGGCACTGATGACTACTACCGTGATGCCGACGGTGAAGGCGCGGGAGGCGGCACGCGAGGCCGCCAGGCCGGCCAGCGTCGTGAAGCGCGACCAGTGGCGGCAGGTGCTGCAGGCGGTGCTCTTCATCGCGGGGGCGGTGATGCTGCCGCTGGGCCTGGTGGTGATCGGGCTCGGCTGGTACGGCGCGGCGAGCACCCCGTACCTCTACGACCAGATCTCGTACCTGGTCTCCGGAGGGTTGCTCGGCCTCGGCATCACGTTCGCCGGCGGGTTCCTCTACTTCGGCGCCTGGCTGGCGCGGATCGCCGCCGACCAGCGGGAAAGCCAGCGCCAGCTCGCCGACACGCTGCTGGTGCTGGCCGAAGTGGTGGCGCAGTCCGGCGGCAAGGCAGTGCGGGAGGACGCCGGCACGGTGCTGGTGGCGGCGGGCGAGGGCACGACCGTCCATCGCCGGGACTGCCAGTTGATCTCGCATCGGGACGACCTGCGCGTGCTGACGGGGGACGAGGACCTGACTCTGTGCCGGGTCTGCAAGCCGGACCTGCCGTGAGGAGCCGCTCGTGAGACTGCAGGGGAAGGTCGCGCTGATCACCGGCGCGGCGCGTGGCCAGGGGGCCGCGGCGGCGCGGCGGTACGTCGCCGAAGGCGCCACGGTGATGATCGCCGACGTGCTGGACGAGCCGGGCAAGGAGTTGGCCGACGAGCTTGGCGAGGCCGCCCGCTACCGGCATCTGGACGTCTCGTCGGAGTCGGACTGGGCCGACGCGGTCGCTGAGCTGCTGGAGTCGTTCGGGCGGCTCGACGTGCTGGTCAACAACGCCGGCATCCTCGCGTTCTCCGCGATCGAGAAGACGACGCTGGAGGAGTACGAGCGGGTGGTCCGGGTGAACCAGTTCGGCACGTTCCTCGGCATCCGGTCGGCGGTGCGGCCGATGACCGAGGCAGGCGGCGGCTCGATCGTCAACGTGTCGTCGGTCGAGGGGATCGGCGGGATGCCTTTTTTGATCGCGTACGCGGCGAGCAAGTTCGCGATCCGCGGCATGACCAAGGTGGCTGCGATGGAGTTGGGAGAGCGCGGGATCCGGGTGAACTCGGTGCACCCGGGAATGATCGACACCGCGATGCCCCGCCAGGCGGCGGGCGGCGCCGAGCTGGACCTCGCGCTGATCGGCCGGAAGGTGGCGCTGCGCCGGGTCGGCAAGGCGGAGGAGATCGCCGACCTGGTGGTGTTCCTCGGCAGCGACGAGAGCTCGTACTGCACCGGCGCCGAGTTCGTCGCCGACGGCGGCGCCACGGCCACCCACTCACTCTGGTTCAGTTAGTGGCCGCCGCCTCTCGCCTCGGTCGACCTAGCGGCCAGGGATCGCTAGGTCGACCGAGACGGGCCGCCATGGCGCGAAGCGCCCGAAACGCGAACGCCTCGTCAAGCGAGGTACGGGTTGCCTCTGCTGGTCCACCGGAGGACGCCCGTCCAGGCAGGCCGGACCAGCGGGTCGTAGCTCTGGCGGGCGTGGAACGCGACGCGCAGCGTTGTGCCGTCCTTGATCACTTCGGCGCCGCCGGACCCGCAGATGTCGGAGGTGGGCCCGAGACCGGCGACCCAACGTGGGTTGCCCATCGAGAACAGTTCAGGGCCGGACCACACCTGCGTGGCGTAGTTGCAGTCCTTGTAGCCGTTGCGCGACACGAAGAGGTGCACCCGCCCGTTGCCGTCGCGGTACACGTCGGGCGCCTCGGCGACCGCCGACCCGATCTGACTCTGGCTCAGCACCACCCGCGGCGCGGCGCCGGTGCGCTTGAGGCCGGCGTCGTTGCCGACACGGATAGCCATGATCTGGAACCGCCGCGGGCTGTAGTTGCCGATCTTGTAGACCAGGTAGCGGTTGCCGTAGCGGCTCATGTATTCCACCGGGTCGATCGCCTCGCTGTAGCCCGAGGGCGGGCAGACCAGCGGCGCGGAGGCCGGCTTGAACAGCCCCGTCGGCGAGTTCGAGGTCGCGGCCCCGATGCAGTGACGGTAGTCCGACCTCCGGCGCGCGGCGAAGTACATCGTGAACTGTTCGGCGCCCGGAGTGAAACGGGTCTGGAAGACGTGCGGCGCCCACAGCTGGGCGGGTCGGCTGTCCGAGGAGTACACCGTCCAGGCGGGACGCTCGGTCATCGACTTGCCGATGATCGAGAACCCGCGATCGGGGTACTGCGAGCGAGCGACCCGGAATCCGGCGCCTGTCGAGTAGAGGTAGTACTTCGTGCCCTGGGCCTGCGTGGTGAACCTCGCGAACCCGGGGTCCGGAAAGCTCGACGTGGTGACCTTTCGTGCGCTGTCGCCGACGGCGGCGGTGGCCGGCACCGCGGTGGCGGCGACAGTTGCGCCAAGTGCGGTGGCGAAGACGGCAGCCGACAGCAGTAGTCGAGTTCTTCTGATCATGGCGCGCGTCCCATCTGTGTGTGATGAAGTGCACACAAGGTACCGATCGACGCCCATCTATACAACGTTGGAACTGGGTGAGGTGACTGGCCGTTGGCTCGACCAGCTAGTCGGGCGTGCCTGGGCGGAGCAGGAGGCGGACCGTCAGCTCCAGGTGGTCGGCCACGTCCTTGGCCGAGGCGCGCCTGGTCACCCAGGCGACCAGATTGGACAGCCACACGTCGCTGACCACGCGGGCGATCGCGAGCTGCTCGTCTGTGGGCTCACCGTCGGCGGCCATCGCTTTGCCGAACATCCGGTCCATCAGCCGGCCGACCGTGTCCACCTCGGCGGCGGCGGTGGCGTCGGCGAACATGAACGCCCGGGTCATCGCCTCGGTGAGCTGCGGGTCGCGCTGCATCGCGCGGGTCACCCGGCCGAGGACGAAGAGCATGCGCTCGTACGGGGTCTCGCCGGGGATCTGCGCGCGGTCCAGCTTGTCCTGGGCCCGCCCGAACTCGCGCACCAGCGCCGACACCAGCAGATGGATCTTCGACGGGAAGTACCGGTACAGGGTGCCGAGCGCGACGTCGGCCTGCTCGGCGACGGTGCGCATCTGGACCGCGTCGTAGCCGCCTTTGGACGCCAAGGTCAGTGTGGCGTCGAGGATCCGCTTGCGGCGGTCCCGCTGCGCGGCCGAGCCGAGGTCGATGTCGGCGAGCGCGCTCAGACCGTTCTCCGCGCCCCTGGCACGTGACGACGCTGTCATCTCAGGCAGTCCCCCTACTCTGCGGAAACGTGTTACAGCCTACCTGACCAGACAACGGTTGCCGGGACCGCTTCCTGGCGTCGCGCCGCCGTTGCGCCCGGTGGTGGCCTCTCTACATATGACTAGAACGTGTTCTACAATGTGGCGATGTCGATAGCGATCACCGACGAGCAACGGGCGGTGCAGGAGGCGATCCGGCAGTGGGCGGTCCGCGCCCGGCCGACGGACGCCGTGCGCGCCCAGGAACCGGCCGGTGTCGGGGATTCCTGGGACGCGTTCGCCGACCTCGGCCTGCACGCCATCGCTCTGCCCGAGGACGTCGGCGGCGCCGGTGGCTCCGCACTCGATCTGGCAGCGGCGCTGGAAGAGGCGGCTGCGGTCATGGCGGGCGGGCCGCTGCTGCCGACCGCGCTCGCCGGCCTCCTGCTCGCCCCCAGCGCCGACGCCCCCGCCGTCAAGGAGCTGCTGCCTCGACTGGCCAGCGGCGAGGCCACGGCAGCCGTGGCCCTGGAGCCGGCCGCCGAGAGCGCCGCGCCTGTGCTCTGCGCGGGCGAGACCACGCACTTGCCGATTCCGGCCGGCGGCGACGCATGGTCCCTGGTCGAGACCGGCGACTCCGTCACCCCGCTGGACCCGGTCGACTTCTCCCGGAGCCTGGGCGCCGTGCGGTTCGTCGTACCACTGGAAAGATCTTTTGCTGGTACGAACCTGGAGCGGGCCCGCGACCTCGCCGCGACGCTCTGCGCCGCCGAGGCGGCCGGCGTGGCCCGTTGGTGCCTGCGTACGGCGGTCGAGCACGCCAAGACACGGCGCCAGTTCGGGCGGCCCATCGGCTCCTTCCAGGCCGTGAAGCACCTCTGCGCGCAGATGCTGTGCCGGGTGGAGCAGGCGAGCGCCGTGGCGTGGGACGCGGCGCGGGCCGCTGATCACCCCGAGCACCCGATCGCGGCGGCGGCAGCGGCGAGCGTCGCGCTGGACGCGGCTGTCGACAACGCGAAGGACTGCGTCCAGGTGCTGGGTGGCATCGGGTTCACCTGGGAACACGACGCCCACCTGTACCTGCGCCGCGCGCTCGCGCTGCGGCAGCTGCTCGGGGGCAGCGCGGCCTGGCGAATCCGGGCGGCGGAGCTGGCGCTCGGCGGCGCGCGCCGTGAGCTGCGGCTCGATCTGGACGAGGCCGACCCGTCGATCCGGGCAGCGGTCGCGTCGATCGCGGCGCTGCCGGACGGCGAACGGCGACGTGCCTTGGCTGACTCCGGCTACCTGACGCCGCACTGGCCGGCGCCGTACGGGCTCGACGCCACGCCCGCGACGCAGCTGCGGATCGACGAGGAGTTGGCGCGGGCCGGCGTCTCGCGCCCGGAGCTCGGCATCGGGGCGTGGGCCGCGCCGACGATTCTGCGGCACGGCGACGACGCGCAGCGGGCCCGGTTCGCAGGCCCGACGCTGCGTGGCGAGATCACCTGGTGCCAGCTGTTCAGCGAGCCCGAGGCGGGGTCGGACCTGGCCTCGTTGCGCACCCGCGCGGTGAGGCTCGACGGCGGCTGGCGCCTGTCCGGGCAGAAGGTGTGGACGTCGCTGGCGCACCAGGCCGACTGGGCGATCTGCCTCGCGCGCACCAACCCTGACGTGGCGAAGCACAAGGGGATCACGTGCTTCCTGGTCGCGATGGACTCGCCCGGCCTGGACATCCGTCCGCTGCGGGAGATCACCGGAGAGTCGATCTTCAACGAGGTCTTCCTGGACGAGGTGTTCGTGCCGGACGACTGCGTGGTGGGCGCGCCCGGAGCCGGTTGGCGACTGGCCCGGGCCACACTCGCGAACGAGCGAGTGGCGATGGGCGGCGGCTCCGCCCTCGGCGAGCTCGTGGAGGAACTGCTGAAGCAGGCGCGCTCGGCGGGCGCGGGGGCTGGCGCGGCGGCGTTGGAGCGGCTCGGCGGCCTGGTCGCCGACGGTGCCGCGTTGTCTCTGCTCGGGCTGCGGGAGACGCTGCGGCGGCTGCGTGGCGACGAGCCCGGCCCGGAGTCGAGTGTGCGCAAGTTGGTCGGGGTGGCGCACCGGCAGGCCGTGGCGGAGGCGGCGCTGGATCTCGCGGGCCCTGACGGCGCCGCCGACGGGCCGTTCGCGCGCCAGTTCCTGCTCACCCGGTGCCTGAGCATCGCCGGCGGCACCACGCAGATCCTCATGAACGT